>NZ_JBHTYI010000019.1:0-46742 GCF_043656335.1 Peribacillus sp. NPDC056705
GTCACACCCGTTCCCATTCCGAACACGGCAGTTAAGCTCTTCAGCGCCGATGGTAGTTGGGGGTTTCCCCCTGTGAGAGTAGGACGTCGCCAAGCAAGTTTCATATGGAGGATTAGCTCAGCTGGGAGAGCATCTGCCTTACAAGCAGAGGGTCGGCGGTTCGATCCCGTCATCCTCCACCATTTTACACCTGCCGGTGTAGCTCAACTGGTAGAGCAACTGACTTGTAATCAGTAGGTTGGGGGTTCAAGTCCTCTTGCCGGCACCATTTTAGAATAGTACAAGCACGAGCCATTAGCTCAGTTGGTAGAGCATCTGACTTTTAATCAGAGGGTCGAAGGTTCGAATCCTTCATGGCTCACCATTTTATATGCGGGTGTGGCGGAATTGGCAGACGCACCAGACTTAGGATCTGGCGCCGCAAGGCGTGGGGGTTCAAGTCCCTTCACCCGCATCTTTCATGCGGAAGTAGTTCAGTGGTAGAATACAACCTTGCCAAGGTTGGGGTCGCGGGTTCGAATCCCGTCTTCCGCTCCACTTTTCGTATGTGCCGGGGTGGCGGAACTGGCAGACGCACAGGACTTAAAATCCTGCGGTAGGTGACTACCGTACCGGTTCGATTCCGGTCCTCGGCACCATCATAATATGCGCCCGTAGCTCAATTGGATAGAGCATCTGACTACGAATCAGAAGGTTGTAGGTTCGACTCCCGCCGGGCGCACCATGTTTTTATTGCGGGAAGTAGCTCAGCTTGGTAGAGCACTTGGTTTGGGACCAAGGGGTCGCAGGTTCGAATCCTGTCTTCCCGACCACGTGATTTTTAATGAATGGGGCCTTAGCTCAGCTGGGAGAGCGCCTGCCTTGCACGCAGGAGGTCAGCGGTTCGATCCCGCTAGGCTCCACCATTTTTCAATCAGAAACTTATATTATATTGGCGGTGTAGCTCAGCTGGCTAGAGCGTACGGTTCATACCCGTGAGGTCGGGGGTTCGATCCCCTCCGCCGCTACCAATAAATATAAGGACCTTTAGCTCAGCTGGTTAGAGCAGACGGCTCATAACCGTCCGGTCGTAGGTTCGAGTCCTACAAGGTCCACCATATTCACTTTTTAAAAGCCATGGAGGTATACCCAAGTTCGGCTGAAGGGATCGGTCTTGAAAACCGACAGGGGAGTCAAATCCCGCGGGGGTTCGAATCCCTCTACCTCCTCCATTTTTCAAAAAGCAGCAAGTTGTTTTGAAACACCCTTACATAAAGGATGCGGACGAAACGCTATACACGAAAACTTGATGCAAATCGTTTCATTATTACCGTCGCGGGGTGGAGCAGTCCGGTAGCTCGTCGGGCTCATAACCCGAAGGTCGCAGGTTCAAATCCTGTCCCCGCAATTATTAGGTCCCGTGGTGTAGCGGTTAACATGCCTGCCTGTCACGCAGGAGATCGCGGGTTCGATTCCCGTCGGGACCGCCATTTTTAAAATTCAATACATATGTGGCTCAGTAGCTCAGTCGGTAGAGCAAAGGACTGAAAATCCTTGTGTCGGCGGTTCGATTCCGTCCTGAGCCACCATATTCTAAAAAATTACGGCGATTGTGGCGAAGTGGTTAACGCACCTGATTGTGGTTCAGGCATTCGTGGGTTCGATTCCCATCAGTCGCCCCATTTCGCGGGTGTAGTTTAGTGGTAAAACCTCAGCCTTCCAAGCTGATGATGAGGGTTCGATTCCCTTCACCCGCTCCAAATATGGGCCTATAGCTCAGCTGGTTAGAGCGCACGCCTGATAAGCGTGAGGTCGATGGTTCGAGTCCATTTAGGCCCACCATATTCATTGTTCCGCAGTAGCTCAGTGGTAGAGCATTCGGCTGTTAACCGAACGGTCGTAGGTTCGAGTCCTACCTGCGGAGCCATGGGGAAGTACTCAAGAGGCTGAAGAGGCGCCCCTGCTAAGGGTGTAGGTCGCGCGAGCGGCGCGAGGGTTCAAATCCCTCCTTCTCCGCCAGTTGGCCCGTTGGTCAAGCGGTTAAGACACCGCCCTTTCACGGCGGTAACACGGGTTCGAATCCCGTACGGGTCATAACAAAAAGGGAAGCATACATTCATGTATGCTTCTTTTTTTCATTTCTTTTCATTGATATAACTATCTTTTTGTTCATAGGGAATGTCTCCAAGATTGGATTCTATATTTTCTTCCTCCAGTGTATCTTCATATACCTTTTGCTTTTTGTTCGGTATGTTCACTCTATTTTTTCCTTCGATATCATTTGCGGCATATCCTTCATAGTCTTCAGGAAACCCGTTCGTTTCATCCTCGGTTTTATATAGATCATTATAATTGTCATGATCGCCTGTGTAATCGGATGGTGTTTCGGATGTACCGAATTTGGCAACTTCACCAAAGCTATCTTCTTTATCCACCATTTCGATTCCATGACGATTTTCAAAATGATCACCCATGGATGGGATTAGTATATCCTCTTCCGCAGGCCGGTCTTGTGAAATCGACCGTTCTGGAGCATGCTCGACACAGTAGAGGGTGCTTGGGATCGCTTCAAGCCTCTCGATGGGGATTTCCCTATTGCAGGTTTTACAATGGCCATACGAGCCTTCCTCCATGGCTTTCAAAGCTTCATCGATTTTCTCCATTTCGGATTGTGCATGCTCATCGAGCGCTTGATTCCGTTCCATCTCGAATAATTCGGTACCAAGATCAGCAGGATGATTATCATAGGATGATAATTCCCCTACGGATTCGGTCTGGCTTTTATCCAGAACGGATTGTTCATCATTTTGAATTCTATTAATTAGCTCATTTTTTTCTTGAAGCAGTTCTTTTTTGAATTTTTGCGTTTGTTGTTTCGTTGCCATATCGGATTCACTCCTTCTAAAGTCTAAATCTCATTTATATTGGTAAGATGGTTGTATTATCTATTACCCGAATCGGAGTATAGGAAAACAATAAGGAACGGATGATAGAAAAAAGGACTGAGCGAATGAGCTCAGTCCCAGGAGATTATATAAGATAGCTGATGAATAATCCAATGGCCATTAGTAAGCCAAAGAAGGTGTTCGTTTGGGCCGTGGCTTTCATTGCTGGCACCATCGTGATCGGCTGCGTTTTACCTACGAAGCCTTTGATTGCAGCCAGGGCTTTCGGAATGCTTAGGAAGGCAAGGAGGATCCACGCCGTTACGCTTCCGGTAAGGACTAGCCCAACTAGCCATAGATAAGAGAAGGCGAACATGATTGCCATGAATGTCAGGGCGTTTTTCCGGCCCATTACTACTGGCATCGTTTTGCGGCCATGTGCCTTATCTCCGTCATGGTCACGCAGGTTATTCGATAAGTTGATCAACCCGACCAATATTCCACTTGGAATGGCAATTAAGATGGCTGTTGAAGAAACATCACCGGTTTGAATGAAAAAGGCGATCAGGATTATCAAAAAGCCCATGAACAATCCAGAAAAAAGTTCCCCGAATGGTGTATATGAAATGGGCAGGGGGCCGCCTGTATAAAGATAGCCGACAAGCATGCAAACCAGTCCTACTGCAGCAAGCCACCAAGATGATGCGGCACAGATATAGATTCCAATTATCAAGGCGATGGCATACATGCCAAGGGCCAAGTTCATGATTAGTTTGGGGGTCATCCCATGACGGACGATCCCGCCGCCGATGCCTACGGATTCCTCCGTATCCAAGCCCCTCTTGAAATCATAGTATTCATTGAATAAATTGGTTGCAGCTTGTATCAGGATGCTTGCAATCATCATGGCAGCGAATAATAACCAATTCACTCCATCTTCCAAAAGTGCAATAACAGTTCCAAGCAAGACTGGAACAAAAGCTGCGGTTAGTGTATGTGGACGAATTAACTCCCACCAAATCTTCCAGGTCCGTTTAAGGGGAAGTCCGTCGTATTCTGTTTGCATTATTTCTCTCCTCAAAATCATTATTGGTTCTCTCGAAATTATAACAAATATTGAAATGTTGCACAAAAGGTTATCCTAATAAATGCAGGAAAATTGGGCAAGGGTATATTTGGAATTCACGGATGGTGCATTTCCAGAATCAAGGATATTTCTCTACATTCGCTAAGATTCATATAATAAGGAAAAAAGCAGGAAAGAATCGTTCGGTAAAGGGGCGTTTTATTGACATGAGGTTCAAGGGAGGTGTATCTTTAAATAGGTTAAAAAGCTTTTAAAATGTACATTTGGGGGGATTTTTTTGGCTATCTCAGAGGAAACTGAACAGTTTCAGGGACTGGCTTCAGCTATACAAAAGGCGAAGGACTTGAATGATCAAGTTCTATTCAGTCATATTAAGAAAGTTAATTGCAACAACCCCCTTTCATTTTATCAAGCTGGAAGAGAACGGTACGCGGGTGAACGCTTTTTCTGGGAGGATCCTGCAAAGGATATAACCATCACCGGTTTAGGCAATGTTAAGAAACTCAAAGCGGCATCGAATGCCGAACGTTATAGAGAAGTCGAAAAGAGCTGGATCAAACTGCAGAATACTGCTGTCAAAACAGGAGTGACCGATGTAGAAGCGACAGGTCCGTTACTGTTTGGGGGCTTTTCTTTTGATTATGAAACGGACAGTACGCTCCTGTGGAATCAGTTCGGGGACAACCTGTTTTATATACCTGCCTTCATGCTGTCAATAGTGGGGAAACAAGCTTACTTAACGACAAACTTACTTTGTTCGCCTGATGATTCAGAAAAACTCTTCATAGATATGATAAATGAACGGGAAGCTTTCCTTTTCGAAAGCTTGGATGGAAATGGATCGGGTGTGAATTCCCTGGTTATGCAGAGGGAAGTCGAACCTGAGGAATGGAAGCGGACGGTCGAAGAGGCTGTTCAGGAAATCAAGACGACAGATCTCGACAAGATCGTTTTGGCAAGGGAGCTTCGACTTGCTTTTGAACGTTCCATCGATTCAGGGAAAGTGCTTGAACAATTGATTGCTGAGCAGCCTTTAAGCTATATTTTCAGTTTGGAGGCTGGCGGTGACTGTTTTGTAGGTGCCACCCCTGAACGTTTAATCAAGAAAAAGGGAAATGAAGTTTTTTCAACCTGTCTTGCCGGATCGATGGGGCGAGGGAAAGATGAGCAGGAAGATGTTTGTCTTGGTGAAGAATTGCTTCATGACCAAAAGAATTTACAAGAGCATCAATATGTCGTGTCGATGATATCCAATGCTTTTGATTCTGTATGCGAAAAAGTGATGGTTCCTGCCGAACCGACACTTATGAAAAACCGTCATATCCAGCATTTGTACACACCGGTCAGCGGTATATCCAAGGAAGGCGTCACGATTTTTGAATTCGTCGAGAATCTCCATCCTACACCTGCCATGGGCGGACTTCCAAAAGAAAAGGCCGTTGTCCGGATCCGGGAAATGGAAGGTCTTGAACGCGGCTTTTATGCGGGTCCTTTAGGTTGGGTGGATACGTATGGAAACGGGGAATTCGCTGTAGGGATTCGTTCTGCCCTTATACAGAACAATGAGGCATCCCTCTTTGCCGGATGCGGGGTAGTCGAAGATTCGACTCCCGAAAGTGAATTCCGGGAAACAGGGATTAAATTCAATCCGATGTTAAGTGCTTTAGGAGGAAATCTTAATGAATGATCGAGATGCATTGACAGCGTATGCTGCTTCATTCGTCGATGAGCTGGCACAAAATGAGGTGAAGCATGTGGTGGTGAGCCCAGGTTCACGATCCACGCCCATAGCTTTGTTGCTAGTGGAACATCCTGATATCAAAATTCATATTAATGTGGATGAGCGTTCGGCTGCTTTTTTTGCCCTTGGTTTGGCTAAGGCCTTAAAAGAACCTGTCGGACTTCTTTGTACGTCCGGTACAGCCGCAGCAAACTATTACCCAGCCGTCATTGAGGCTTTCTATTCAAGAGTGCCGCTTATTGTGCTTACTGCTGACCGCCCGCATGAATTGCGTGATGTCGGAGCCCCGCAGGCGATCGATCAGATACATCTTTACGGGAGACATGTAAAATGGTTTGTCGAAATGGCACTTCCTGAAAGCACGGATGGGATGATGCGGTATGCCAGAACGGTCGGTGCAAGGGCGGTGGCTACAGCGGCAGCTGAACCTGCAGGGCCTGTACATTTGAATTTCCCGCTTCGTGAACCATTGATTCCGGATCTGGAGAAAGCAAAGGAGTACAGGCAAAATAAAATAACGCCTGCAGTGTTGATTGACAGTGGAGAACGGTCACTGTCTGCATCACAAATAGAAGCTGTTGCAACTACATTGTCACAAGCTAAGCAAGGTATCATCGTATGTGGCGAATTACCGCATCCCGAGATGAAGGAAGCCATCGTCGCATTAGCGGAAAAACTTGCTTTTCCTATACTGGCTGATCCCCTTTCGCAGTTAAGGAGCGGTAGTCACGACAAAGCCGTCATAATTGATGCGTACGATACATTTCTGCGCGATGAAACGGCAAAAGCGGCTTTCAGGCCGGAAGTGATCTTGCGTTTCGGGGCAATGCCTGTTTCTAAACCCTTATTGTTATTCATGAAAAAACAAAAACAGGCAATCACTTTGGTCGTCGATGGCGGAGCAGGCTGGCGTGA
Source organism: Peribacillus sp. NPDC056705 (assembly GCF_043656335.1). Taxonomy (NCBI): domain Bacteria; kingdom Bacillati; phylum Bacillota; class Bacilli; order Caryophanales; family Bacillaceae; genus Peribacillus; species Peribacillus sp. NPDC056705. The sequence goes on from NZ_JBHTYI010000019.1 coordinate 6,608, forward strand.
ACCAGCCGGATTGGCAACGAATATGATTTACAGCGAAGAGAAAGATTTTTGTTTGAAAATTGCTGATAAAATTATTTCTTCCCCTGATGATGAATGGCTTCGCCTATGGCAGACCGTCAACGGTACGACAAAGGATGCCCTGGCCTCCGTCAGGGATGAATCGGAGTTAAGTGAAGGCAAGCTGTTCGCCCTGCTTGCTGATATGATGCCATTGGAATCGACGCTGTTTGTCGGGAATAGCATGCCCATACGTGATTTAGATACCTTCTTTTTGAATAATGGAAAAGGAATCAAGACAATGGCAAATCGAGGTGCGAATGGGATCGATGGTGTCGTTTCGACCGCTCTTGGCGTAAGTACGGTATCGAAAAATACAGTGCTGGCAATCGGGGATTTAAGCTTTTTCCATGATATGAATGGCTTGCTTGCAGCAAAACTTCAAAAACAAAATATCACGATATTGCTTGTTAATAATGATGGCGGCGGCATATTCTCTTTCTTGCCTCAGGCGAGTGAGAGGGAACATTTCGAAACGCTATTCGGCACGCCTCATGGGCTTGATTTTTCCCATACTTCCCAACTTTATGGCGGTAAATACAACAAGGTGCAAAGCTGGGGTGAGTTTGAGAAGGTATTTACGGAGTCATTCGAAATTCAAGGTCTGAAAATCATCGAAGTACCGACAGAAAGAGAGTCCAATTTACAAAAGCATCGAAATTTGTGGAGCTTTGTTTCCCAGGAAATAAAAATGGTGTTAGATAGGGAAATATCATGAATATTGTCAGCAAGGATGTCAATTATGCCGTTGAAATAACGGGAAATGGAGATCCTCTTGTACTTTTACATGGATTTACGGGAAATCGGGATACATGGAAATTCCTCATTCCGCTACTGAGTGACAGGTATACCATGATAATGGTCGACATCATCGGTCATGGCATGTCCGCGTCACCAGCCGATCATCGAAGGTATGAGATGGAGCGTGTGGCTGAGGATATCAAGTATATTTTGGATGTGTTACATTTCCCGAAAGCCCATATCCTTGGATACTCGATGGGCGGAAGGCTCGGATTGGGATTTGCCTGTTTGTATCCTGAGTATGTTGATACACTGATATTGGAGAGCGCTTCACCAGGCCTTTTAACAGAAGGGGAACGGGAAGTCCGAAGGGAAAATGATAGGAAGCTTGCCGAACGGATTCTTGTAAATGGAATGGAAGCATTTGTGAATCAATGGGAAAACATCCCGCTATTTGAAAGTCAAAAACGTTTGTCGGCCAAAACGAGGTCAGCCATTCGGGAGCAGCGGTTGGCAAATGACCCTGCCGGTCTTTCCAATAGCCTTCTTGGTATGGGGACAGGCAGTCAGGCTTCATACTGGGAACAACTGCAAACTCTTGATTTCCCTGTGCTCCTTGTAACCGGTGAACTCGACCGTAAGTTTTGTGACATTGCGGACTCCATGATGAGAAAGCTGAAGCGGGCCGAGTGGAAAATAATAAATGATGCGGGACATGCGATTCATGTGGAAGTTGGAGAAAAGTTTGGTAAAATAATAAGTGAGTTTTTAAAGCGAAATAAAAGGAGGAATTAAGATGACGATACAATGGGAAACAATACGTGAGTATGATGAAATTCTGTATGAAAAATATAACGGGATTGCTAAAGTGTCCATCAACCGACCACATGTACATAATGCATTCACGCCAAAAACGACTGCTGAAATGATTGATGCATTCGCAAGGGCGCGTGATGATTCAAGCATTGGTGTCATTATTTTAACAGGTGTAGGCGGCAAAGCATTCTGTTCAGGCGGAGATCAAAAAGTACGCGGAAATGGCGGATATGTAGGTGAAGATAACATTCCGCGTCTAAATGTTCTTGATTTGCAACGTTTGATCCGTGTAATTCCAAAACCGGTCGTAGCCATGGTTGCAGGATATGCAATTGGTGGCGGAAATGTCTTGAACGTGGTATGTGACTTGACGATTGCTGCTGACAATGCAATTTTCGGACAAACTGGACCGAATGTGGGAAGCTTTGATGCTGGCTATGGTTCTGGCTACCTTGCACGTATCGTGGGTCATAAAAAGGCGCGCGAAATCTGGTACCTATGCCGTCAATACAATGCACAGGAAGCATTGGACATGGGATTGGTCAACACGGTTGTACCTTTGGACGAATTGGAAACGGAAACGGTTAAATGGTGTGAAGAAATGCTTGAGAAGAGCCCGACTGCACTTCGTTTCTTGAAAGCGGCAATGAACGCTGATACGGATGGCCTTGCAGGTCTTCAACAATTGGCTGGTGACGCTACACTTTTATACTATACAACAGAAGAAGCAAAAGAAGGCCGCGATGCATTCAAAGAAAAACGCACTCCGGACTTTGGGCAATTCCCTCGTTTCCCTTAATGAAACGTGTGAATCGATGAGACTGACAGCTTGGCGGAAAATCGCCGGGCTGTTTTCTATATCAAAATGGAAGAGGGGAAGCAGCAATGGCAGAAGAAAAGTTGCCGAACTGGCTGAAAAATCGGGCGCATCTTTCACCGGATCGCCCGGCAATTGAGTTTGAAGGTCATACGTATAGCTTTCTTGAACTGCATACATTATCGGAGAAAATGGCTGGTAAGCTGGCAAGCGTTGGTCTGGGCGCTGGCGATTCATGTGCGGTTTTGCTCCGTAACCATATTGATGGTGTCGTCGTTATCCATGCACTACTATATCTCGGTGTGAAGATTGTGATGCTGAATAATAAGCTAACGGCAAAAGAGCTGTCCTGGCAGATCGGGGATAGTGGATCTGCCCATTTGGTTTCAGAAGGCTCCTTCTCCGGCAAACTCTCTGATATTGGTGGGATTCTCCCAGAATTGAACCTTCATTTAATGGAAGAATTGCCGGATGGCACTGCGGAGATACTTCAAGAGTTTTACCTTGAGGATACCGCGACGATCATGTACACATCAGGTACGACAGGAAATCCAAAAGGAGTGATCCAATCATTCGGCAACCATTGGTGGAGTGCCGTCGGGTCGGTTCTGAACCTTGGATTGCATGAGGAAGATTCGTGGTATTGTGCTGTTCCCATCTTTCATATTAGCGGTTTATCCATCCTGATGAAAAATGTGATATATGGCATGAAGGTCGTTTTGGCAGAACGTTTCGATGAACGGGAGGCAAACCGGAGTATCCAGGAAAATGGCGTGACGATCATTTCGGTCGTGACGACAATGCTGAATAGGATGGTGCAGGATTTGAAGGGAGCAAGCTATCCGGCAACGTTTCGCTGTTTCCTGTTGGGCGGCGGCCCTGCACCCGTCCATTTACTTGAGGTATGTAAGGAGAAAGGGATTCCCGTCTATCAAACATATGGAATGACCGAAACGTCTTCACAGATTGTAACACTGGCACCGGAGTATAGCATGACAAAAATCGGCTCGGCAGGAAAGCCTTTGTTTCCTTCGCAGTTACGGATAGAGAAAGACGGAACGATGTGTGAACCGGGTGCAGTGGGCGAAATCGTGGTTTCAGGTCCGAATGTGACGAAAGGCTATTTTAATCGGCTGGATGCTACACAGCAGGCCATTACCGATGGATGGCTTTATACTGGGGACCTTGGTTATCTCGATGAGGAAGGCTTTTTATATGTGCTTGACCGACGCTCGGATTTAATCATTTCCGGCGGTGAAAATGTCTATCCGGCCGAGATCGAAAATGTCCTAAGTAAGCACCCTGATGTTTTCGAAGCGGGAGTAACGGGGACTGACGATGAAAAATGGGGACAGGTCCCACTTGCCTTTGTCGTCTTGCATCAAGGTGCAGAACTTGATGAGAGCGAACTGCTGGAATATTGCAGGGGATATTTGGCATCTTATAAGATTCCCCAGAATGTGATTTTTTGTAAGGAGCTTCCCCGGAATGGCGCAAGCAAGCTTTTGAGACGGGAACTGAAGAAGGAAATGGGGGAATGGCAATGAAGTTATCCTCCATTTCCCTTAAGCTCATTAAGGCCCCTTTAAAGCGGTCATTCAAGACGCATCTTGAAACGGTAAGCGATCGGGAAGTGATAATTGTCGAAGCCATGGATGAAGACGGATTGATTGGATACGGGGAAGCAGTTCCTTTTACAAGTCCTTGGTATACCGAGGAAACGATCAAGACATGCTTTCATATGCTGGATGTTTTCTTAATTCCGCTGACATTGGCCGGTCAGATCAGGCATCCTGATGAGCTGCCGAACTTATGGAGCGGAATCAGACGGAATGCGATGGCGAAGTCCGCTTTAGAGCAGGCAATCCTTGATTTATATGCGAAGCAGAAAGGAATCTACCTCGGACGGCTGTTTGGCGGCGAACGAAGTGAAGTGGCCGCTGGTGTAGTCGTTGCATCCAATGACATAGAAGATGCGATGCGCCAGATCGAGGATTTTTCCGGATCTGGGTATCAGCGTTATAAAATAAAAATCAATCCTCAAAGTGATCTGGAGTTTTTAGGGGAAATACGTCGGGCCTATCCCGATATCCCGCTAATGGCAGATGCCAATTCAGCGTACAGTCTGGATGACATCCCGCATCTTCAGAAGCTTGATTCGTTTAAGCTGATGATGATTGAGCAGCCGCTTGGACATGACGACATTGTGGAACATTCTTTTTTGCAGAAACAACTGCAGACACCTATTTGCCTTGATGAAAGCATAAATTCATTTCATGATGCCAAAAGTGCACTGTCGCTCCAAAGCTGTGGGGTGATCAACATTAAGATGGCTAAAGTCGGCGGCTGGATGGAAGCTGTAAGAATCCATGATCTATGCCTGGGTAATGGTGTGCCCGTTTGGTGCGGCGGTATGATTGAATTTGGCATTTCACGTGCACATAATATCGCACTTGCCACATTAAAAGGATTCACGATTCCCGGGGATATATCATCTTCATCCCGTTATTGGGAAGAGGATATAATCGATCCTGAAGTCATTGTCGAAAATGGCATGATCCAAGTTCCCGATAAAGCTGGAATCGGTTTTGACATCAATGAAAAACGATTAAAGGAATTGACTACATATAGTAAACTGTACAAATGAAAACATCAAAAGAGGTGCATTACGGCCTCTTTTGATTAAAATATTGATAATCTTCCTTTTTACCTCCCACGTTTCGTGTAACTCACCCTTTTAGTATTTTTTTTGACAGGAATCCCACTCTTTTGGTAAATGATTTAATAGGATAAATAAAATATAAGTTTGAAGTTTCGATGGCATCCCCTGAACCATGATTTTTAAAAGGGTATGACTGGTTAACCTAGGCCCTGATAAACCATATTTTTTCGGAAAATGGGGTTTTGTCTATTTTTTCTTTATTGGATTATTTTGTATAATGAAATCAAAAGAATGGCAAACAAGGGAAAGGGAGGGGAGCGTGTATGAAAAAACCGTACCTAATTGCGGAAATTCTACTGAGAAGAGGCATGCCTGACTATGTCATAAAAGAAGTGACGGCTTTGAAGGAATGCGAGCTGTTTCTTTTGAAGAGAAAGTGGGGCCTCTATGACCGGAAGACAGGTGCGTAAAGAATGAAGTAAAAAGGGAACCGTTCCGATCCGGTCCCCCTTGCGTTTTAAGGTTTACTAAGCCGGTACCTATTGACAGGGCGGCCTATGCTGCCATACTGTACGTCAAGCTGAAGGACTTCTTCGCCATGCAAGTATTCGAGATAGCGCCTTGCTGTAACTCTGGCGATACCAATCCCATCAGCCACTTCTTCTGCAGATAGCGACCCAGGCTGGGTCTTTATGAACTTCGTCACTTGCTCAAGAGTCGCCCCATTCAAACCTTTGGGAACATCATATTTCGGACTCGCTTCAGAATGTGTTTTATTTTGAAAGAGAATTCGGTCGAGCTGGGTTTGAGAAATTTGATGGTCAGGTTCAACCTCCATCCGAAAAGCGAAGTATTGCTCCAGCGTATGTTTTAGCCTATCGAATTTAAATGGCTTGATTAAATAGTCAAAAGCCCCGTTCTGCATCATTTTTCGGATCGTTTTCTGATCATTTGCCGCTGAAATGATGATGACATCCACATCAATTTGCTCTTTTCTGATTTGATAAAGTGTATCAACCCCGTTTAAAGAAGGCATGAAGATGTCCAAAATGACAAGGTCGGGTTTAGACTGCCTGATTTTTTCCAGACCTTCAAGCCCATTTGAAGCTGTATCAACGACTTTAAAAGCAGGCAGGCGCTCAATGAACTGTTTGTTGACCTCTTGGACCATTGGGTCGTCTTCAATTAAAAGTACACGAATTTGGTTAGTCATTTTGGTTCTCCTCTATATCGTGCATGGGAAAAGAAAGAAAAAAGCTTGTTCCTTCGTTAGGGCGTGTCGTGAATTTCATCTCGCCGTTCGCTTTTTTTACAATTTGGTCTATTAGATAAAGACCAATTCCTGATCCTTCCGCACCTTTTGTTGTAAAACCATACTCGAATATATCTTTATGAATGTCCTCGGGAATGCCGGGACCATTATCCTCAAGCACGATTTGACAATGACGTTCATCCTGGTAGATGGATAAATAAACTTGTTTTGTTTCCTCAGAACAATGCTTTAGCGCTGCATATGAGTTTTCGATCAGGTTTCCGATTATCAAAACAAAATCGTGATGATCCAAATCAGCGGGGAATCGGTCCAATTTCGTGTGCTTGTCCATGATGAGCTCGATTCCGAGTTCCCGTCCCAATGAGATCTTACTTAATATCAGCCCCACTAAATTATCATCGTGAATGTGCTTCGTTAAAAACCTGGTCAATTCCTCTTGTTCTTCCGTGATCTGAAAAATGTAATGCAGTGCTTCGTCAAGATTACCGAGCTGGATCAATCCTGCTATCGTATGAAGTTTGTTCATATGTTCATGGTTTTGAACACGCAGGGCTTCAACGAATGCTTTGACACTAGTCAACTCTTCAGCTAGCTTCGTCACATCGGTGCGATCCTGGAAAATGGCTACGGCACCGATCGTTTTATCCGCAATCTTTATCGGTACCCGGTTGCTTACAATATTCCTGTTTTGAACGGAGATTTCCTGATTGAAGATGGGAGATGTCCGATCGAGCACTTCCGGGAGACGGGTATCGTGTATAATATCATTGATATTCTTGCCGATGACTTCACCGTTGATATTGAATATTTGCTTAGCCTTTTCATTGAAAATCGTGATCGTTTCATTATTATCTATGGCGATGACCCCTTCGTGCATCGCATTGAATGCGGCTGTCCTTTCAACCAACATCCGTGAAATTTCATGTGGTTCAAGTTGGAAGGTCTCTTTTTTTATCCTTCTTGCCATGAGCCATGAGCCGCATACCCCGAATAGAAGTGTAAGGACCAGGATAATCGCGATTTCGCCTTTCAGATCCTTGATTAACTCCGGTATCGTAGGCAAGATATTCCCAACCAGGACGACGCCGATTTGCTCTCTATCTTTATCAAGGATCGGGACAAAGGCGCGGACGGAAATGCCAAGTTCGCCAGCTGCCTTTGAAAGATACTCATGCTCAGCGAAAGCAGCGCTTTCATCACTGCTTTCCGAAGGGGTCCCCAATTGGCTGAACACCGGATGGGAATAACGTATATGCTGATTGTTGAGCACAACTATATAATCTGCTTGATGGATTTTCCTTAAGTTTTCAATAATCGGATTGAGCTGCGTCCATCCTTCGGGCTCACGGACCAATTTTTGTACTTCTGGGAGTTCGGCAATGGTATGGGCAGTGATCATGGATCGTTTGCCGATTTCATCTTCCTTGACTGAAACGATGTTTCCGAATATAAAAATCCCGCCTATTAGTATCGAAAAAGCGACGATTACGAATGATAGCAGGGTGATTTTAATTTGAATGGGCATATGAAAGGATTTATCCATTGTTTTTCCTCCATTACTTCTATACTTTATAGTAACAGAATTTCTATCACTTTTCGCCATTTTTCGCGCATTGTATTAAGACAGTGAAAAGCTGTGATAGAATAGTGATAATGTGAAGTGAGCTGTGAGGAGTTGTCGGTATGCGTGCATTATGGGGGTACTTATTATTAATTGGCCTGGGGCTGTTGATAGCAGTGTATATATCGTTTCAATCGTTCTTTACAAGCTTTGGTTTCAATTTGCCGAAGGATGAGGAGCAGGTCGGGATGAAGGATCAAATCGTGATTAAGTTCAGTCATGTCGTTGCCGAAAATACACCTAAAGGGCAAGCTGCGAACAGGTTTGCCCAACTTGTCGATGAATATACGAATCATCGTGTTAAAATTGAAGTTTACCCTAATCAGTCATTATATAGTGACCATGAAGAAATCGAGGCATTACAAGAAAACAAAGTGCAGATGATTGCTCCAACTACATCTAAAATTACGAGCATATCAAAGAAATGGATGCTATTGGACCTTCCATACGTCTTTCCGACGGACGCTGCTTTGCAGGAAGCATTGAATGGAGAAGTGGGGGAAGAGCTGCTTAAGCAGCTGAATACCATCGATATAGAGGGACTCGCATTTTGGTCGAATAACTATAAACAGATTACAAGCAGTAAACCGATACGGCATCCAAGGGATTTTGCTGGAAAGAATTTTAGAATCATGCCAAGTGCAGTCCTGGAAAGCCAATTCAAGCATTTTGGGGCGACAACTTCTGTGCTGGAGTTTAATGAAACGTTTAAAAGCCTTGAAATCAATGAAACGGACAGCCAGGAAAATACAATTTCGAATATCTATTCCAAGAAATTATATGAGGTGCAAAAATATTTAACGATCAGTGATCATGGCTATTTAGGCTATGTCGTCATGATAAATAAGCCGTTTTGGAACAAACTCCCGTTGGACATTCAGCAGCAAATCCAACGGGCGATGGATGATACAACGAAATGGCTATGGATCAAATCAAATGAATTGAATCAGGAACAGCTTAAGGAAATCCAGCAAAAATCGAATATCGATATCTATACACTGTCAGATGAAGAAAAGAAGGAATGGATGGATGAGATGACCGTCATCTATCCGGAATTCGAATCAACGATCGGAACAGAATTGATGATGAAGATGGAAAAGATCCGTGATAAGCATTTAAACGAATAACGAAAACACTCATTAAATAGGGACAAAAAAAGAGCGACCCAATGGGCCCGCTCTTTTTTCTATTGCAATGCAGTTTGAAGTGTCTTAACATTCTTTTCCATTAAACTGAAGTAATCTTCACCGGCTTCGATATCTTTATCCGTCAACACGGAAAGGTTATGGAGCTCAAGTGATTTCGCTCCCATTTCCTTTTGAATGATCTCGGTTAGTTTAGAACTGATATTCTGCTCATAGATGACGTAGTTCAAATCTTCTTTTTCAGCCATGGTCACGATTTTTCCCAATTCCTTTTGAGAAGGTTCGTTTGAAGACGTTAGTCCTGTGACGCCAATTTGTTCCAATCCATAGCGCTCCTCCCAATAACCATATGCAGAATGGGAAACGATGATCTTATTGGTACGGCCCGACTCGATCGTCGTCGCTAAATTTTCATCAAGTGCCTCAAGCTTTTTTGAAAGCTCGTTAAAATGATTGTTGAAATATTCTTCCTGTTCTGGCATTTTTTTCGTTAACTCATCCTTGATGGTTTTAGCCATGTCAATGGAATAGATGGGATCCAACCACAAATGCGGATTAACGCCCCCATGATTATGACCATCTTCTTCATGTGAATGTTCCTCTTCGTGTGCATGCTCATCTTCATCAAGATGAACCGTTTCACCCACCGCGATCGTTCTGACGCCTTCTTTGCTTAGAATTGGTTCAGCCTTGGTTACAAAGCCTTCCAGATTATAGCCAATATAGAAAAATAGGTCTGACTCAGCCATTTTTACAATATCCTTTTGAGAGGGTTCGAATGAGTGTTCATCCGTTCCGGGAGGATAAACCGTCTCGACATTTACGTACTCCCCGCCAATGGCCTCCGTGAAGTACTGTAAAGGGTAGACCGTCGTATATATATCTAAGGCATCCTTGGTTTCATCTTTACTCGACTCTCCCTTTGAGTTGCCGCAGGCTGACAGAAATACCGCAGTAACAAGGAAAAGTGAGAGCAATGCTCGGATTTTCATATGAAATGCTCCTTTATAATTCGTATTGATTACGATTTGAATGTTATGTGGTAAAAACGAAATGATTACGATTTGACTTCTGTATAATACAAAAGATTGCAAAAGAAAGCAAGGTTTTTTTCTATTGGCCCTTACTTTTTTCTTTCTTCTCGGGAACAAGGTCAATGCCCCCTGGATGAAACGGATGGCATTTAAGAATCCGGATGAGTGCTAACCAGCTTCCTTTTATAGGTCCGAAACGATTGATCGCTTCCAAACCATAATGGGAACAAGTTGGATAAAAACGGCAAGTAGGCGGTTTTAATGGAGAAATGGCAACTTGGTAAAAACGGATGATTCCCATTAATATTTTTTTCAACACAAGGCTTTCATCTCTTTTCGAGTAAATTCACTACCCTTCATTATAGCATATTTTCTAGGTTTCCAATAAGGGTAAAAAAGGAATAAGCATAGGGGTAATCCGATGGATATAATAAGAATTAATTTTAATGGATGAAATATATTGTTATTCAAGGTAAAATAGAGATGACATACAATTAAGGAGTGAATTAAATGCCTTCAGTTGAAAGCTTTGAATTAGATCATAATGCTGTTAAAGCCCCATATGTTAGACATTGCGGTGTCCATAAGGTAGGAACAGACGGTGTTGTTAATAAATTTGATATCCGTTTTTGCCAGCCGAATAAACAAGCGATGAAGCCGGATACGATCCATACCCTGGAACACTTGCTTGCATTCAATATCCGTAAACATTCCGAGCGCTATGATCACTTTGATATTATCGATATTTCGCCAATGGGATGTCAAACAGGATATTACCTTGTTGTCAGCGGTGAGCCGACAGTGACGGAAATCATCGATGTTCTTGAAGATACATTCAAGGATGCTGTTACAATTACTGAAATTCCAGCTGCAAACGAAAAACAATGCGGCCAAGCTAAATTGCATGATCTTGAAGGGGCCAAGAAATTAATGAATTTCTGGCTTGCACAAGATAAAGAAGATCTTCATAAAGTTTTCGGTTAATAAAAAAGTTCCTGTCCTATTGTGACAGGAACTTTTTTCATTTTTCGGGTTCTCCTTTTTCCCCCTCTTCCTTAGGCAAAGGATCGATGGGATCCACTGTATGCTTGTAGCTGTACCCTTTTCCGATTGTTAGGACCGATAAGGCCAATACAATCAGAATCACAATGATGGAGATGACTAAAACCGTAATCATACTTCACAGCTCCTAACGTTCACAATTTAGATTCATTTTAGCATAAGAACCGTAGCAGATAATGTTTCAATTTTCGAATAGAGGGAATTATAAAGGTATAACCAAATTACGGAGGTAGATATTCATGGTTCAGAAAAAATTGGGAACTTTAGTGAATAAGGAAATTGCAAACTTCAGTGTTCTTTATACAAAAATTCATAATTACCACTGGTTCGTGAATGGACCGCACTTCTTTGAACTCCACCAAAAATTGGAAGAGTTATATAAAGAAGTGACATCCAACTATGATGAATTGGCTGAAAGGTTATTGGCCATTGGTGAAAAACCGGTCGCTACGCTTAAAGAGTACATGGAATTAACGACGATCGAAGAAGCGACAGGTAATGAAAATACAGAAGATATGGTTCAAAGCGTCATCAGTGATTTTGAGAAGCTTTCCGAAGAGTTCTTGGAAATCATCGAAGTTGCCGAAGAAGAAGATCCGGTTACGGCTGATATGCTGACAGGCATGAAGAAAAGCCTAAACAAACATGCTTGGATGCTGCGTGCGTATTTAGGACATTAAGATTTAGGAAAAGCCCTGCTTCGGCAGAGCTTTTTTTTAGGTTAAAACAATAAAAAAGGCATCCATCAAAAGTGGATACCGGACAAAGTATGTATTAGTGAATATTCCTAGGCGGAAAATGTGTAGGTTTCGTGTCGTTCAAACTATTTTGAGCGAACTTACCTTTTAACGTTTCAATAATGTAAAGGCCCATTAAATTGGTCAGTTCTTGATCATCCATCTCTTGAAGCAATTCGAAAATTTCCTTACGGTCAAGCTGTTCCAGAACCGCAAAAGTAAGCATATCAATATCTTCTTCATCACCAGTCATCTTATCGCGGTACATATTGTATAATTCTTCAATTAACTTCAAAACTCTCACCTCACATTTATTAGAATCCGTTATCTCTTTATATGTAGGTTATCAAAAAAAACTCTGGGTGCATATAAAAATCTTAAGGGATGCTTGGGCTTATTATATGTTTTACCCTTTGAAAGATACTTTAATCTATTATTTAACATCTTTGTTCTTCTGTAAACAAAATTTTCCATTGCATGAAGTAGAGAAATACGTGAAAAATAAGCGTAGGATATATGGAAAGGGTGGATGAATGTGTCTGAAAACAGGAAAAAATATTACATTTGGCTTCCGAATGGGCAGATAACACAAGATAGGGAAAGTTCTCCATGGAATTTCGAAATCGAGGCGACCGATAATGAAATCATCAAGTTACGTGAATTATTTGATTATAATTATTCAATAGGCGAAGAAAATTTTTACCGCGCACATGTCCCATACCTTCAATACCATTTTGACCGTGAAAATGATAAACAGGATATCACTCTCCAAAAAATTTACGAGATGATTTATGCTCTAGGTACCGATGAAGGAAAACGGCATATAGAAAGCATGGGGATTTTACAGGGAAAACCAACTGACGATGGCCTCGAATATTGAGGGTCCATCGTTTTTTTGATGTGATGCAGATTCTAGCTTTTACCCATATAATGAAAGAAGGACATAGCTTTATTTCTTAAACGGAGAGAAGGGGAAAAATGAAGCGTTTTCTTGATAACAACGGATATAAGGTGGAATACTCCGAGGATCCTGTCTTTGGAGAGTCTTGGCATGTTTTAGTGCTCAGCAGATATAAAGGCAGGTGGGTATTGACCAAACACAAAGAGCGGGGACTGGAGTTCCCCGGAGGAAAGCGGGAAGCAGGCGAATCGATTGAAGAAACGGCCATAAGGGAAGTGTATGAAGAAACAGGAGGCTTGGTGGGCCAGCTGCAATTTTTGGGACAATATAAAGTACATGATCCAGTGAAGCCATTCGTTAAATCAATATACTACGCTGCATTGCGTGAAGTAGAGAAGAAACAGGATTACCTGGAAACGGAAGGCCCGATCTTTTTGGAAGCATTGCCGGATGTACTCGGTGAGGAGTTCAGCTTCATCATGAAAGACGAGATTGTACCATTGAGCATATCAAGACTGGATAATGCCATTTTGCTGAGAAACGAGTGAATCTGTTGAAACTCACGAGTAAAAGGCCGGAATTCACGAGTAAATAACCGAAACTCACGAGTAAAAGGCCGGAATTCACGAGTAAACCGCCGAAATTCACGAGTAAGTAGGCGAAATTCACGAGTAAAAGGCCGAAATTCACGAGTAAATCACCGAAATTCACGAGTAAATCGCCAAAGACTCAATTCATTCTAGCATGAATGAAAAACTGCCGAGGGTTATCGGCAGTTTGGTTAGTCTTTGATTAATTTTCGCTCGAGAAGTTCTACTAGTTGATACATGATTGTGGCAAAGACGGCAATGATCATCAAGGCAAGCATTACGAGGGTGAAGTTGAAGACTTGAAAGCCATAAATGATGAGGTAGCCGAGTCCTTTGGCCGAAACTAGGAATTCCCCCACGATGACGCCGACCCAGGAGAGGCCGACATTCACTTTCAATGTCGAGATGATCGTTGGGAAGGAGGCGGGTAAGATGGCTTCCCGAAAAGCTTGTGTTCTTGTGGCGCCAAAAGTTTGGAGTACCTTCAGGTAGTTCGGGTCGACTTCGCGAAATGCAGTGTAGACGACGATGGTGGTGATGATGATGGAGATGATCGCCCCCATCGAGATGATGGATGGAAAGCCCGGGCCGAATGCAACGATGATGATGGGGCCGAGTGCCACTTTCGGCATGGCATTTAAAATGACGAGATAGGGGTCAAGTGTTTTGGATAATTTTGGCGACCACCAAAGCAGGGATGCGAGGATCGTTCCAAGCAGTGTCCCTATGATAAAGCCGAGAACGGTCTCGAATAGCGTCACTCCGGAATGGGATAGAAGTGTTCCATCACCCAATTTTTGTATGAAAAGATGCCATACTTTGGTTGGAGAGCTGAAGATGAGCGGATCAATCCATTCCATCCGGGAAAAAAGTTCCCAACTGCTGAAAAAAACGATGAAAATCAGGATCTGATAAAAGCGTATGAGCCTGTTTTCCTTTTTTAATTTGGTTTTATATTGGTTATGAAGCTGTTCAATATTCAAGGCTCTCAAGCTCCTTCCAGATCGTTTGGAATAGCATTGGATAATTTGTGTGGTTGCGTGCATGGAAAGGCGTCAGTTCACGCAGTTCATCGGGTACCTCGAATGTTTTGTGCACGCTTCCCGGGTTCGCGGAAAACAGATAAATGCGGTCACTCATTGCGATGGCTTCACCGATATCATGGGTGACGAGCACGGCTGTCTTTCCGAAGGATTTCAGGGTTTCAAAAACAAGGTCTTCCAGCTTCAACTTCGTTTGGTAATCAAGGGCCGAGAAGGGTTCATCAAGCAGAAGGATTTTTGGGTCGACCGCCAGTGTCCGTGCCAGTGCGGCCCTTTGCCTCATTCCGCCTGAGAGTTCGCGTGGATATGATTTTCCGGTGCCTCCCAATCCAACGTCACTTAATAGTTTCAGCGTCTTTATTCTCTCAAGACCTTCATCCTTTTTAATCAGTTTCAATCCTAATAAAACATTTTCTTCTATCGTCTTCCATGGAAATAGATAATCCTGCTGCAGCATATAGCCGATTGAAAGGTCACTGTTTGCCTTCAGCGGTTTGTTTTCGAGCAGGATCTTTCCCGAAGTAGGCGAAAATAGTCCAGCGATGATGGAAAGCAGGGTAGTCTTTCCGCAGCCGCTCGGACCTAGAAAAGAGACGAATTCACCTTTTTCAATGTCGAGGGAAATGTCCGCGAGTGCGGTCGCTGCCGTCTGATTTGAAAAATAAGTATGGTGAATGTCTTGGATCTTTAAAAAGCTCATCGGACATCCTCCTTACCTTAAGTTATGCTATTTTGTGACTTCTTCAGCAAAATCGGTATTGACCAGCTCATCATGGCTTATACGTGAAGGCAGCTCGCCTGATTCATCCATGATGTTTTGCAGATTGATCCATTCTTCTTCATCAAGAATGGGATCGGTGGCAAATGAACCTTGTTCTTTGTAGCGGTTGATAACTGTTTCCATCGTCTCGAGATTGGTATCTTCAAAATACGGCTGAATGACTTTGGCGATTTCGGCAGCGTCATTTTCCTGAACCCAATCCTGTGCTTTCTTCAATGCTTTCGTGAATTTCTTGACCGTCTCTTTGTCTTCTTTCAAATAACTTTCCTTAGCCATATAAACCGTATAGGGAAGATGCCCGGATTCGGAGCCGAAAGAAGCGACGATATAGCCTTTTCCTTCTTTTTCAAACACACTGGCCGTTGGTTCGAACAGTTGAACAAAATCGCCGGTTCCGGAAGCGAACGCAGTTGCGACATTCGCAAAATCAATATTCTGTATGAGGTTCAAATCTTTTTTCGGGTCTATGTTATGTTTTTTCAATACGAACTCGCCGGCCATTTGCGGCATCCCGCCTTTTCGCTGGCCTAGGAATGTAGAGTTTTTCAGCATATCCCAATTGAAGTTGTCAATTTTTTCACGTGAAACAAGAAACGTTCCATCCGTTTGTGTTAATTGAGCGAAGTTGATGACCGGGTCGTTCGAGCCTTGTGCCCGAACGTATATCGATGTTTCAGAGCCCACGAGAGCAATATCCGCCCCATCGGACAGAAGCGTGGTCATCGTCTTGTCGCCGCCTGCAGTCGTTTTCAAATCGATGCTGAGCCCCTCATCTTTAAAAAATCCTTTTTCAATCGCTACATATTGCGGTGTATAGAAAAGGGAGCGGGTTACTTCGGCAACCCTGACTTTCGTTGTTTCCTGTTCCTTGTTGCCACATGCTCCAAGCGGGATCACCAGCATGCACAGAAGTAAAAATACGACACCTGCTTTACACCATTTTTTCAAAATTCCTTCCTCCTTGATATAGGTATTTTGCCTACCTTATCGTATGAACGGATGAAAAAAATGTGAATGCCTCTCAGGGGATAAAAACAAGCGGATGTTTTACAATAAGAATAGAGAGAAAGGAGAGTGGAAATTGGAGAACGGAACGATTATTTCAAAACGGCGGTTTCCATCACCGCATCCACGAATCCATCTTTATTCAGTCACATACATATCACAAGGCCTGAAAGTAAAGGGGCTGCTAGCTGAACCCGTTGATGGTGAAATACATGACGCTTTCCTATATTTACGCGGCGGGATAAAAAATGTCGGCAAGGTGAGGCCTGCAAGGATCGTGCAGTATGCTGTAGAAGGCTTCATCGTTTTTGCCCCTTTCTACCGTGGAAATCAAGGCGGGGAGGGAGATGAGGATTTTGGAGGCGAAGATAGATTCGATGCGATAGCAGGATTCAATCTTCTTGAACAGCACCCTAGGGTGAACAAGGATCACATTCATATCCTCGGATTTTCCCGTGGCGGCATCATGGCGCTTTGGACTGGGATATACTGCAGGAATGCAGCGTCGATCGTCACCTGGGGTGGTGTATCGGATATGTTTTTAACATATGTCGAGCGTGTCGATATGCGTCGGATGATGAAGCGGGTCATCGGCGGTACACCTAAAAAATGCCCGGATCAATATGAATACCGTACGCCATTGTTTGCAATTGAAGATTTGAATGTACCCGTTCTGATCATTCATGGTGAAAAAGATGACAATGTCGCCATTGAACACGCGTACCGGTTGGAAAAAAGGTTGAAAATGCACGACAAAGAGGTCGAAAGCTGGTATTTCCCTCAATTCACGCATTACTTCCCACCCGCCGAGAACAGAAAAGTAGTCGAAGATTTAACATCTTGGATGAAAAGTAAAACCGAAAAATGATAGAATGAAATATATATTGGTAAGAGGAGGAGATACACATGGGCATGCCTATGGAGCTAAATACCATGATCGTTACAAAAGGGAACGAAACCCGTGAAGAAGAAAACATTTTTCGGCTGTCGAAAGATGGTTACAGGTTATACCCTATCGATATTCCAATCGATGTCCGCAAGACGATTCAATCTGACTCAAGCGGAACAGCCGTTATCCAAAAAATTGAATGGACAAGTGAAAAGACCATCATTACGTACCAACTACTATCACTGAACTCTACTAACTAAATAGACAAGCGCTTGCCGGGAATCGTCTCGCAGCAAGCGCTTTTTTTGATTTGCTGCATAATTCGACCCGTGCCCCAACGAATTCGACCGTAAACGTACATCATTCGGCTTACACGCCAATATTTCAACCGACATCTTATCCCTGGTGGATTCAATCTTCGAAATGATTGACATAAAAAAATGGTAAAATGGTGTAAAGCGCATGAGGTTGGGTGATTTGATGATTTTGGTGAGTTCTTGTTTAGCGGGTCTTGAGGTTAGATACAATGGTACACACAGCTTGGATGATAGGATTATGGAATTGGTGAAGGAGAAAAAGGCTATAGCGGTTTGTCCTGAGTTGCTTGGCGGTTTTTCGACACCGAGGGATCCTGCGGAGATAGTTAACGGTGAAGGTGGGGATGTCCTTGATGGAAAAGCGAAGATCATCGAAAAGTCGGGCAGGGATGTAACGGAATTGTACATAAAGGGAGCGAATCTTACATTATTGAAAGCCCAAGAGAAAGGGGCGACGTTAGTCGTTTTAAAAGAAAATAGTCCATCCTGTGGAAGTGCCACGATTTATAATGGGGAATTCAAGGGGGAGAAGATGGCCGGGAATGGAGTGACCGCGGCTTTGCTTAGGCGGCATGGATTCACGGTCATTTCAGAGGAAAAGTTATTCGATTATCTGGATGGAAAATGAGTAAGGCATTATAGATAGTGCTTTGAAAGAAGGGGAATGCATGGAGGATATCAATCTCTATACTTTGCTATTTTTAGTACTTGCGGGTTTTATTGCCGCATTCATCGATTCCGTTGTGGGCGGGGGCGGATTGATTTCCATTCCGGCATTATTGTTCACGGGGATTTCGCCTTCAGCGGCACTTGCCACTAACAAGCTGGCGGGTACAATGGGATCTTTAACGAGTACGATTTCATTCATTCGGGCTGGAAAAGTGGATTTCAAATTCGTCATCAAGCTGTTTCCGATTACTGTGATTGGAGCGGCGTTAGGAGCATATGTTGTACATTTCGTTTCCGCAGAGATACTGAAGCCCCTCATTTTGATTTTGCTGGTCATTGTCGCGATTTATACGTTGGTAAAAAAGGATTGGGGTAAAGATGCAAAGTATAAAGGGCTGAAAAGGAAGAAAATGATTCTTTTGATAGTCATAATATTTGCGATTGGTTTTTATGATGGTTTTCTTGGACCAGGCACAGGTTCCTTTTTATTATTTTCATTCTTGATCATCGGGTTTGATTTTGTCCAGGCTGCCGGGAATGCAAGAATATTGAATTTTGGAAGCAATATTGCTGCACTTATCATTTTCTTATCCATGGGGACCGTCAATTTTGCCTATGGAATTCCGATGGGTCTGGCAATGGTCGCAGGAGCATTGGTCGGAACGAACTTCGCAATTAAGAAAGGTGCTTCATATGTACGGATATTATTCATTGCAGTCACGATTTTATTGATTGGAAAAAATGTCTTGAATTATTTTCATGTGTTTGGATGATATAAAAGATGGCCGGAGATACAAGTTGTATTTTCGGCCATTTTTACATTCATTTTGTGAAACTCACGTCCCGTTGAACGCCATACTGTTCCTTGACCTTGCTTGACTTTTTCATGCTAATCTTCCTGTTGCTTATCATGACTATCAATTCGGCAGGGAGATGTTATCCTCTTTATCAAAACAAACTTCGCAGATGAAGCTTCCTTCATTTTTTAAATATGCCTTTATTTCAGTCATCCCTTTACGCTTCGGATAACGCATTTTCACAAGAACGACTTCGTTCCCCTTAATTTCTTTACCACATTTAACACACTTGGGATCTTCCCCAAACAACTAAACACCTCCAAGCAATGTAAAGTTATTGATCTACCCAAACTATCACATAGGTATCTAACATTTTCAAATTCAAATTAGGATTAGTTTTGTACTCTTTGTTAATCTGGCTGAATAGAAAAAGCCTGCCGCTTATGTGACAGGCTTTTCTCATTATTTTCTTCTGCTTTTTCATAAAGGGAGGGGGGATTTCATTCCGCAATGCTTTAACAGGATTTCGACAATCCGCTGTGAAGCGAATCCATCTCCATATGGGTTGGAAGCTGTCGCCATTTTTTTATAGGTTTCTTCATTTGTAAGTAGGTCTGAGGCTAATTGATAAATTCGTTCTTCCTCAATTCCTGCCAATAAAAGGGTGCCAGCGTCGATTCCTTCCGGACGTTCCGTCGTATCGCGCAGCACAAGAACAGGAACACCTAGTGATGGGGCTTCTTCCTGCACGCCTCCGGAATCTGTCAATATTAGATGGGCGTGCGCCGCAAAATTATGAAAATCAAGCACCTCAAGCGGCTCTATTAAATGAAGTCTTTCCGTTTCGCCAAAAATCCGGTAAGCAATTTCACGGACTACTGGATTTTTATGAAGCGGGAAAACGACTTGGATATCTGTGTGATCTTCAAGCAGCCGTTTGACGGAACGGAATATTTCTTCCATTGGTTTTCCGATATTTTCTCGTCTATGCGCTGTCATCAATAACAAACGATCTCCATTCAAGCCAGATAGAATAGGATGTTCATAGTCTTTCCGCACTGTTGTTTTCAAAGCATCGATAGCCGTATTTCCAGTAATATGGATAAAATCATTCTTTTTATTTTCCAAAATTAGATTCTCTGCAGCCTGATTAGTTGGCGCAAAGTGCAAATCAGCCAAGACGCCTGTCAGCTGCCTATTCATTTCTTCAGGATATGGAGAATACTTATTACCAGTCCGGAGACCAGCTTCAACGTGGCCAATCTGTATCTTATTATAGAAAGCTGCCAAGCTTGCGATGAATGTTGTCGTTGTATCCCCATGTACGAGGACGATATCCGGTTTTATATCTTTCATGAGCGAACTCAATTTTTCAAGCCCTCGAGTCGTAATCTCTTCTAATGTTTGTCTATCCTTCATCATATCCAAATCGTGATCTGGCTTTATTTGAAAACATTGCAAGACTTGGTCGAGCATTTCCCTATGCTGGGCGGTGACCACCACGATGGTTTCTATTTCCTCTGGATGCTTTTTCAGTTCCAAAACGACTGGTGCCATTTTGATAGCCTCTGGTCTTGTACCAAATACGGTCATGACCTTAATACGTTGTTTAGGCATGCTCATTTCCTCCTCTTCTGAATGTCTCCCCCATTATAACGGGAAGTTCATGGGAAATTTAAAAATGAAACAATAATTAACAGAATTTTTACGATATTAATGAGGACTTTATAATTCTTTAACCTTCAGTTAATATCTGGCATTTACAATATAAAGCAGGAAGCATAACTCAGCAGAATTGAGGTGATAGGCGAATATGAAAAGCGTCCTGATGATCGTACAAAACTTTTATCCGGAAATCGGAAGTGCGGGAAATAGAATGAAAAATATATATCTCCATTTGAAAAGAAACGGATTTGAGGTAACGGTCATCACATTGAAGCCGAGTTATCCTAATCAAAGTTTATATCAAGATACAAAGTTTTGGGATGAAGAAAGCATTGAAGAAGATGTCATCAGGATTAAACCTGACAAAGTGAAGAGGTATACAAGCAATATGGGGAAGCGGTTGCTTCATTATCTTGAAGCGATGTGGCTTTTCATTTATACAATCATCCGTCTCGAAAAAAAATATGATTATGTGTTCGCCACGACCCCGCCGATCTTCCCGACATTTGCGGCGTTGATCGCCAAGAAGAAGATGAAGGCGAAACTCATTACCGATGTCAGGGATTTATGGCCGGAATCGTTGATAGGAGTTGGGGTATTCACTCATAAGTGGGTTTTGAAAATCGCTTTCTTCCTGGAAAGGATGCTATATCGGCATTCGGATTTTATTATCATCAATAGTCCTGGTTTCAGGGATTATATCGTTGCAAAGGGAGTCAAGGAAGAGGCCATCCAATTCATCCCTAATTCGCTTACTGCGGATGAGCTGACGTTAAAGAATTTGCTTACACCCGTATCGGAAAACGTAATCAAGGTCGTTTATGCGGGGAATATCGGACTGGCTCAGGACTTGAAAAAACTGATAGCCGTGGCTGAAAAGCTAAGGGTATATAAACAAATCGAGTTCTCGATGATTGGATATGGATATCGGATATCCGAAGTGGAGAAGGAGATAAGCTCTAGAGGGCTGACTAATATTAAGATGATTAATGCGATGAATCGAAGAGTGACCCTTCATGAAGTTTCAACATCCCATATTGCCTATGTGAGCTTGGTTGAAAAAGAAGTCTTCAATAAAGTTTTGCCTGGTAAAATCATCGATTATATGTGTGTCGGAAAACCGATTGTCGGTGATGTGGACGGCAGGGCCAAGAAGATGCTCAAAGAGGCAAAATGCGGGTTGGTGGCAGAGAGCAGGAATGTTGATGAAATATGTCAACATATCTTGACCATGGCCTCAGATCCAGCCCTTCGTGAAGAACTGGGGGAAAACGGTCATCGGTATGCTAAACAACATTTTCAATGGTCTAAAAATATTAAAGGTCTCATCAATGTGATGGAAGCGTCAGGCTGAAAATTCCGGAAGTGGAGGACAACATGGCGAAGAAAGTATGTATGTTCGTGTGGAATCACTTTACAAACGATGCGAGGGTTCTAAGAGAGTGCACAGCACTTACTGAAGCTGGTTATGAAGTCGATTTAATTGCCATTCATAACTGGAAAATCGAGGGCTTGCCCAAAAAGGAGAAACACCAAAATGGTTTCTCCGTCACTAGGGTGAATAACCGCTGGGAGGCGCTTCATAGGGTTCTCAGGATCGTAGGCAAATTGAAGAAAAAGAAGTTTGAAATCGTTCTATTGGCCTTATTGGTCTGGAATACGTTATGGAACTTGAACTTGATCAACGGCTGGCTGGGATCGGGAATACTGTTCGGTTCCCTTGCACTCCTTGCGATGTGCACCATGATCATCACTAAAACGAAGCTGCCGACCCTATTAACAAGGAGCTATATTTTTGGTCAAATGATCTATCATGGCCGGAAAAAGAAATATGATTTTTACCATTCGAATGACTTGAATACGCTCATGCAGGGAGCGATCAGCAGTAAATGGTTGAGAAGAAAAAAGCTGATTTATGACTCGCATGAGGTGCAAACGAGCAGAACGGGATATAATAGCCGAATTTATGGGCTGATGGAGAAGTTCCTATTAATGTTCGTCGATGAAATGATTGCCGAAAACCATACGAGAGCTAAGTATAACGAAGACTTATATGGTCTGTATCCCAAGGTGGTCCATAACTACCCGATACCAACCAATCCTGAGGAAAGTACGGCCGTGAATTTGCATGAGCTGCTCGATTTGCCAGAGAATGAACCGATATTGTTATACCAAGGCGGCGTGCAAATGGGAAGAGGATTGGAGCAATTGGTTGATGCTGTACCGATGATCGAAGGCGGGACGGTAGTTTTTATCGGGGATGGAAGAATCAAGGACGAGTTAATGAAAAAAGTAAGCGACATGAATCTGGAGCATCGTGTGAAGTTCCTGCCGAAGGTTCCGGTCGACGAGCTGCTCCATTATACAAAAAATGCGTATTTAGGTTTTCAGATATTGAATAATGTCTGCTTTAATCACTACTCCGCATCCTCAAATAAATTGTTTGAATACATGATGAGCGGTGTGCCTGTGGTTGCCTGCAGCTTTCCTGAAATTCAAAAGGTTGTCGATACAGAAAAAATCGGTGTGTGTGTCGATTCACATGATCCAAAATCAATTGCCGAAGGCGTCAATTACTTATTGAAACATCCTGAAAAAAGGGCGGAAATGAGCAATAACTGCCTGAAGGCGCGACAAAAGTACAATTGGAAACAAGAGAAGGAAATTTTTATCGAAATCTATCAAACAGCCTAACGAATGTGAGTGTAGCAGAAAAATAGATAGGAGTGGTTTATATGAAACTTTGTACAATCGGACTTGGTTATATAGGACTTCCAACTTCTTTAATGTTTGCGAAACACGGTGTCGATGTTGTCGGCGTGGATATCCATCCTGAGATTATTTCCAATTTGAATAGCGGCAGGCTCCATATCGAAGAACCAGGTTTGGGAGAGGTATTGCAAGAAGTGCTTATTTCCAATAAGTTCAGAGCTGCGTTAAGCCCGGAACATGCGGATGTTTTCATTATCGCGGTGCCTACACCAAATAAAAAGGACATACATCAATCTTGTGATTTAACTCATGTCATGGATGCAACCTCCAACATTCTTCCTTTTATCAAAAAAGGGAATGTCATCATTATCGAATCGACGATAGCGCCGAGAAGCATGGATGATCATATTAAACCGATGATCGAGAGGACGGGCCTTACCATCGGAAAAGACATTTTCCTCGTTCATTGTCCGGAACGTGTTTTACCTGGAAGGATTCTTGAAGAGTTGGTTCATAATAACCGTATCGTCGGAGGCATCACGGAAACATGCTCATATAAAGGAAGCCTTGTTTATAAAACCTTCGTTCAAGGGGAGATCATTCAGACGGATGCGAAAACGGCTGAAATGTCCAAACTGATGGAAAACACCTTCAGGGATGTCAATATCGCCCTTGCGAATGAGCTGACGAAAATCTGTTTCGAGCTTGACATCAATGTTTTGGATGTCATATCGATGGCGAACAAACACCCTCGTGTGAATATACACCAACCTGGGCCAGGCGTTGGCGGCCATTGTTTAGCGGTCGATCCATATTTCATCGTTGCAAAGGCACCAGAGTATGCGAGAATCATTAAATTGGCCCGTGATACCAACGTATCGATGCCTTATTACATCGTTAATTCCGTAAGGATGATGCTAGAGGGGATCCGGAATCCAAAAGTCGCCGTTTTCGGTCTTGCATACAAAGGAAATGTAGATGATATTCGAGAAAGTCCCGCCATTGATGTCGTCAATATCCTGATGGGGATGGACAACATGGATGTAGCCTTGCATGACCCGCATGTCCAATCCGGAAAGATGCCTGTCGTATCTGTCGAAGACGCTGTAAATGATGCCGACTTGATACTTGTCCTGACTGACCATGATGAATTTAAACAGATGGACTATGATAAGCTGGCGAATCTCATGAGCAATAAATTGATTTTGGATACACGCAATTGCATTGATGCAACTAAAACAGATGTCCCGGTGGCCAACCTGGGCAATATATATGAATACAAAACGATGTCCATGAAAAAAGCCAGGAATAAAGCGATCATCTAAAAACTTGGACAAACATCGTTAATGGTATAAGGATAAAGGAGGCGCTGTCTATGACAGTGCCCTTTTTCCAATGAAGAAAAGGACCATGCAAGAGCTTGGTCCTTTCAGACAGATTGTAGAAACATTCCTTTCCGCCGAGACTGTCTGTGTCTGCCAAGCCTCTCGCAGCGGGCATCTGGCGGGCTGGGGAAGCCAGTTATTCGACTGCAAGCAAGCGCCGTTTTTCGCCCTATTTTGCTTTATAAAGTAAACCATGAAGGAAAACATAGTCTTGGTTCGGGAAGAGATACTTTCTTGTCGACAAACTGAAAGGACCAAGCAAGAGCTTGATCCTTTTGTGTAAAATTTATTAAGCTGTCGGTCCGCCAAGTTCTTCGATTTCACTTGGAACGCTTTTGAATTTCTTGAAGTTTGCACGGAATTGAGCGGCAAGGTCTGTTGCTGCTTCTTTATAAGCTGCAGGATCTGCCCAAGTCTTGATTGGTTGAAGCACTTCATCAGGAACACCAGGAACATGAAGCGGGATATCCAAACCGAAGATATCATCTTTGATCGTTTCGATGTTCGCTAATTCACCTTCAAGTGCAGCTTGTACCATTGCACGGGTGTAAGCAAGTTTCATACGGCTTCCAGTTCCATATGCACCGCCAGTCCATCCAGTGTTGACAAGGTATACCTTTGCATTGTGCTCGTCGATTTTATCACCAAGCATCTCGGCATAGCGTGTAGCTGGAAGCGGTAAGAATGGTGAACCGAAGCAAGTGGAGAATGTAGCTTCCGGTGAAGTTACGCCTCTTTCAGTACCAGCCAATTTACTAGTGTATCCGCTTAGGAAGTGGAACATTGCCTGTTCTTTGGAAAGCTTGCTGATTGGAGGCAGAACGCCTGAAGCATCAGCTGTCAAGAAAATGATTGTATTTGGATGTCCTGCAATACTTGGGTTCACGATGTTATCGATCGCTTGCATTTGGTAAGCAGCACGAGTGTTTTCAGTCAATGAACTGTCATCATAGTTCGCTACACGTGTATCCGGATCAACAACAACATTTTCCAGTACGGCACCGAAACGGATGGCATCGAAAATTTGTGGTTCTTTTTCACGTGAAAGGTTGATCGTTTTCGCATAGCAGCCGCCTTCGATGTTGAATACGCCGTTAGAAGACCAGCCGTGCTCGTCATCGCCAATCAGTTTACGGCTCGTGTCTGCAGACAAAGTCGTTTTGCCTGTACCGGACAGACCGAAGAATAAAGCGACGTCCCCTTCACGTCCTACGTTAGCAGAGCAATGCATTGGAAGGATTCCAGCCTCTGGAAGTAAGTAGTTCATGATCGAGAAGATCGATTTTTTCATTTCTCCTGCATATTCCGTTCCGCCAATCAGGATGGTACGGCGTTCAAATGAAACGATGATGAAAGTTTCGGATGTAGTTCCGTCAACTTCCGGGTCTGCTTTGAAGTTAGGTGCAGAAAGGATTGTGAATTCAGCTTCGTGACCTCTCAATTCCTCTTCGTTTGGACGGATGAACAAAGTATGGGCGAAAAGGTTATGCCAAGCATATTCATTAACAACACGGATAGGAAGACGTGATGATTCATCTGCACCAGCAAAACCTTTAAAAACAAAAATCTCTTCTTTTGCTTTTAGGTAGTCAACTACTTTATTATATAGTTTATTGAATACATCTTCGGAAATTGGCTGGTTTACTGGACCCCAATCGATTTTATCTTTAACTGATGCTTCTTCAACGATATATTTATCTTTAGGTGAACGACCTGTATATTTGCCAGTTTCAGCTTTTACCGCACCGGTTGATGTTAGAACGCCTTCATTTCTGCTTAATACTTTTTCGACCAATTGAGGAACTGAAAGTTGAGTTTGCACGTTGTTTCCTGTTAATAATTGGTGTAACTCATTAGAAACGTCTACAGAATTCATATATGAGGTACCTTCCTTTGTTTAAGTTTTTAGATTACAATTAGTATAACACATTCATTTAATTAGTCTATACTATTTCTTTTAATTTGTGATTATTTTCAGTTGGTTGCGTTAATCATTTTTATCCGGCAGGAACCGATTCAGGATTACCGCATAAACTTTCATGAAGATAATTTTATTTTAATAGGAAGTAAGAAAGCAATATATGGCTAAAGGGAAAGTCCGGATGTCGTTTCTTTTCGGATGCTCATTCCTTTATTATTAATGGCAATTTACAACATTTCTATTCGTATTTTGCATTGTAAGCCCTTCTAGGACGTATCATCAACATGTTTTTTCAAATGAACGCCATTCTGGATGGATATCATCTTTTTAGAAAAGCATTGACAAGTTCCAGCCAGATACGATAATATCTTAAATTGTACGGATTCTCTTATCCCGAGTTGGTGGAGGGACAGGCCCTTTGAAACCCAGCAACCTGCCATATTGAACTTGACTCCAAGATCGATCGCCGAAAATAAAGCGAAGGTCTTCAAGGAATAGTGGTGATGGTGCTAACCTGAGCAAGGTAAAAACCCTTGAACGATAAGAGTGAAAGGATAGAAGACAGAATGTTAAACCTTTCCTCATTTGCCAGGGAAGGTTTTTGTGTTTTTTAATAAGTAATTCTGTGTCTATAGTTGAAACTAATGAGGGAAACGAGTTCCGTAAAATTCAGGCTATTGCCTGCAACATACTAACTTCCAAGGAGGAAATATGATGTCAAAGAAACGTCTATTTACTTCTGAATCTGTTACAGAGGGCCATCCGGACAAAATTTGTGATCAGATTTCAGATTCCATTTTAGATGCTATCCTAGCTAAGGATGCAAATGCACGTGTTGCGTGTGAAACTAGCGTAACTACAGGTCTTGTACTTGTTGCCGGTGAAATTACAACCTCCGCTTACGTAGATATTCCGCGTATCGTTCGTGATACGATTAAAGGAATTGGCTACACACGTGCGAAATACGGTTTCGATGCTGAAACTTGTGCCGTGTTGAGTTCCATTGATGAGCAGTCTGCCGATATCGCAGCTGGTGTCGATAAAGCATTGGAAGCTCGTGAAGGAAACATGTCAGAGGAAGAAATCGATGCAATCGGTGCAGGGGACCAAGGTCTTATGTTCGGATTTGCTTGTAATGAAACAGAAGAGCTTATGCCGCTTCCGATTTCATTGGCGCATAAACTTTCATTCCGCTTGGCTCAAGTCCGTAAAGATGAAACTCTTGCTTACCTGCGCCCTGATGGTAAAACACAGGTAACTGTGGAATATGATGAAAATAACGTTCCTGTACGTGTAGATACGATCGTTATCTCTACACAGCATGATGCAGAAATTACCCTTGAACAAATTCAAGCCGATCTAAAAGAACATGTGATCGAAGCAGTCGTTCCAGCTGAATTGATCGATGCCGATACTAAGTACTTCATCAACCCGACTGGCCGTTTCGTAATTGGCGGACCTCAAGGGGATGCTGGTCTTACTGGACGTAAAATCATCGTTGATACTTACGGCGGATACGCTCGCCACGGCGGCGGTGCATTCTCTGGTAAGGATGCTACTAAAGTTGACCGTTCTGCTGCATACGCTGCTCGTTATGTTGCGAAAAACATCGTGGCAGCCGGCCTTGCCGACAAAGCGGAAGTTCAATTGGCCTACGCAATTGGTGTTGCAGAGCCAGTATCTATCTCAATTGATACGTTCGGAACTGGTACAGTTAGCGAAGAAGTCCTTGTTGACCTAGTTCGAGCTAACTTCGACCTTCGTCCAGCAGGTATCATCAAAATGCTTGACCTTCGTCGCCCGATCTACAAACAAACAGCTGCCTACGGACACTTTGGCCGTACAGATGTCGATCTTCCATGGGAACGCACGGACAAAGCAGAAACATTAAAAGCACAAGCGTAATCCATATAAAAAAAGGTGTCCCGCAATTAGCGGGGCACCTTTTTTATGGATTAATTTTGCCGTCAGCGGGAATAATTCAAGAAATCCAAAAAAAATTCAACTTACGTGCAATACGTGTGAGTCAGGGGCGTTTACAAGTTTGTTTGGGTCAACTACTCGTGAATTAGAGTCGGTTTACTCTGAGTTAGAGCAATTACTCGTGAATTAGAGCAATTTACTCGTAAGTTAGAGCAGTTTATACTCGTGAGTTAGCATTTACTCGTGAATTAGAGCGTTTTACTCGTGAATTAGAGCGTTTTACTCGTGAATTAGAGCGTTTTACTCGTGAATTAGAGCGTTTTACTCGTGAGTTAGTAGCAATTACTCGTGAGTCAGAGCAGTTTACTCGTGAGTCAGAGCAATTTACTCGTGAATTAGAGCAGTTTACTCGTGAATTAGAGCAATTTACTCGTGAGTTAGTAGCAATTACTCGTGAATTAGAGCAGTTTACTCGTGAGTTAGAGTGTTTTACTCGTGAGTCTGTAACGTTTACTGGTGAGTTACAGTATAATACTCGTAACTTTCAGTCAATTGGTCGTGCGTTACTTTATTCGTTCAGCCGTTTTATAGTATTGTCCTTTTTCGGCGTATTCACGTACGATGCGTTCCATATCCTGGCGGTCTTCATCGTTGATTTCGCGAATGACTTTAGCTGGACGTCCGAATGCCAGCATGTTCGGTGGAATGACTTTACCTTGGGGAACGAGACTGCCGGCACCGATGAAGGCCCCTTCACCGATTTCGGCTTCATCTAGTACGATCGATCCCATGCCGATCAAAGCTCCTTTGCGGATTTTACAGCTATGTAAAATGACCTGATGGCCAATGGTCACTTCATCCTCGATGATCAATGGATTATTTGGGCTTTGGTGCAGGATGCTGTTATCCTGTATACTGACTTTTTTCCCGATGATGGTTGGGGATACATCACCGCGAATGACGGAATTGAACCAAATGGATGTTTCGTCGCCGATTTTGACATCACCTGTCACGACAGCATTCTCAGCGATATAAGCGCTTTCAGCGATTTCAGGTTCTTTGCCTTTATACGGATAAATAATCAATTTCAATCATTTCCTTTCCGAAGTGAATGTTTTTATGTATTATTTTAATATACCGTATGTAAATACACTTGGCTATTTATAATAGCAATGTACAACTTGTTAGATTTCTTTTTTGTCGAAAATCACGAATATGGTTATAATTTATATATATTATTTTGACTATCATGAATCGTACACAACAAGTGAAAAGCGAAAGGGGGATTTCGAATGTGGAAATGGGAGACAGAAGGAGACGCAAAAGGAGTCATTGTCATCATTCATGGGGCAATGGAACATCACGGACGTTATAAGTGGGTAACACAAATGTGGCTTTCAGCTGGATACCATGTCGTCATGGGCGACCTTCCTGGGCAGGGTATGACAACTCGCGCCTACCGGGGACATATCGATTCCTTTGATGAGTATTTGGACGAAGTGAAAAGCTGGATAGAAGAGGCTTACGAATATTCGTTGCCGGTCTTTTTGCTTGGACACAGCATGGGTGGTTTGATTTCGATACGCCTTCTTCAGGAAGAGGAATGGGACATTGCAGGGGTGATTCTATCTTCTCCATGCTTGGGCCTCGTGACGAAGCCGCCAAAGTTCCTTACAACCATCTCGCATGGTTTGAACATCGTGATGCCTCAGTTCAGGGTAGATTCCGGATTGACACCTGAAATGGCGACGAGAAGTGCGGAAATCCGTGAATCCGATAGAAACGATACATTATATATCACGAAGGTTTCAATCCGCTGGTATCGCGAGCTCGCACAGGCCATGAAGGATGCTTTTGAAGAGATCCCTGAATTTCAGGATGTGCCGCTTTTGGTCATGCAGGGCGGAGATGACCGAATCGTGAATAAGAAGGCGGTTCGTGAGTGGTTTAATTATAACTTGGCCAGTGAAAAGCAATATAAGGAATGGCCGAAGCTTTATCATGAAATCTTCAATGAACCAGAGCGTGATGATGTATTTCAATATGCGCTGAGTTTTGTTGAAAACCGTTTAAAGATATTAGGGTATGTCGTTTGATCAGTACATACTTAAATGAAAAAGCTGCCGAATGTAATCTCGGCAGCTTTTTTTATTTGGTTCAGCCTGCGTTTCTAAGCATTTCATTCGATTTGATGACCGGTGCCCAGAAAGTAACCGGATACATAAATTGGTTTAAATGTGTAAGTTCTTTTTTATTGGATAATGCGGTCGATAGAAGATAAATGGATTTGAAGGTCAAGTCATTGGCGAATAGGTCCAAAAGAGTCGCTTTCATATTCATGGTCGCTTCATGGTTTTGGGTGGAAATCATTAAATCGAGCTGTGGCAGGAACTTATCAAAATGATGATCGAATTGTTTAAGGTCCTCCATGGTTTTTTGCTTTTCTGTCAACGAGTTAAGCGAGCTGACAAAATCTTCGTATTGCTCATTTGAATCCCTTTTGATTTTTTCAGTCAATATATCCGTCAGTAATGAAGTAGGCAAATGTTCCATTTTCTGCACCCTCTTATCTATTTTCTATCATTATAATCATTATAGACGAAAAATTCAAAAAGTTATGATTGGTAATTCTGCTGCCTGCGAGTTGGGATTGAAAAAACACCGTTCGTGGCGAACGGTGTCAAAAGTCATCATCTTTTTTCAATCGCGACAATGAATGGTGGATTATTTGCTTGGTTGATGAATCCGTATTTCAGGATATGGGCTTTCTGTTGAGGGAAGTTCTCTACGTAATCCATCAATGCATCCCGTTCTTCCGATCCCCCCGGATGACCATGGTAAATGACGAGGATGATGATGCCTTCAGGCGCCATCAGTCCGAACAGCTGTTCAATGGCTGATATTGTCGTATCGGCTTGGGTAATGATTGATTTGTCTCCGCCAGGAAGGTAGCCTAGGTTGAAAATGGCACCTGTGATCTTTCCGGAATGTTCATTCTTGATGTATTTGCTTAAGTGTTCATGCCCATCGTGAATGAGGGTGCAGCGCTCATGTAAATTCTCGGCGTCCAATTTCGCAGCTGTGGTTTGGATCGCTTCTTTCTGAATATCAAAACTATAGACATGTCCATTTACACCTGTAAGCCCTGCAAGGAAGGCCGTATCAAAACCGTTGCCCATCGTGCCATCCATGGTTATATCCCCGGGGTGGACCGCTTTTTCCAGCAGAATCCTGGCGAATGGCAAAATTCGATCAAGCTTCATGATTGTACCTCCGTGTGATGATTTTTTCCCTGCCAGCTGTTGCGGCGTTTCAATTCGGCGTCAATGGCATTCAAGACATCCCATTTATTCACGCTCCACATTGGACCGATCATCAAATCGATCGGACCGTCACCCGTAATGCGATGGACGATCATTTCTGGAGGGATTATTTCGAGCTGGTCACATACCAGGCTGACATAATCGTCACGGTCAAGAAATTCGAGCAGGCCTTTTTCATATTGTTTGACCATCGGTGTCCCTTTTAATAGATGAAGTAAATGAATCTTTATCCCCTGCACATCGAGTTTGGCGACTTCACGGGCTGTTTCCATCATCATGCCGTAATCTTCCTGAGGTAGGCCATTGATGATATGGGAGCATACGCGGATGCCGTGTTTGCGCAGTTTATCGACGCCTTCTTTGTAGCAATCGAAGTCGTGGGCACGGTTGATCATCGTTGCGGTCTTTTCATGAACGGTCTGGAGACCAAGCTCCACCCAAAGGTAGGTGCGTTCGTTCAATTCCGCTAAATACTCGACTACATCATCTGGAAGGCAATCCGGGCGTGTCGCGATCGAGAGTCCGACGACACCTTCCTGGGTCAATACACTTTCGTATTTCTCGCGAAGCTCTGCCACGGGTGCATGCGTATTCGTGAACGCTTGGAAATAGGCCATATATTTTCCATCTTTCCATTTATGATGCATCCGTTCGCTGATCTTCTTGAACTGGACGTCGAGGGGTTCAACCCTGTTGCCCGCAAAGTCACCAGATCCTGAGGCACTGCAGAAGGTACAGCCGCCATGTGCGACGGTGCCATCACGGTTCGGACAGTCAAAACCCCCATCCAGGGCAACTTTAAAGACCTTATGTCCAAAATGTTCCCTCAGGTGGTAATTCCATGTATGATATCGTTTGTTATCCGTTGCATATATAAACGGGTTTGCTTGATTCAAATCAGCAACCTCCTAAATAAAATAAAGAGCAACATATATTATACAACATTCTCGCAGCTAGGTCTTTTTTCGGAAAATAAGCGTATACTGTATACTTGAAGGCTAAACATTTTGCTGCTATTTCCAGTATATCTTTGAATGACTATATCCAATCGGGAGCTGATGGACATGACCGGTCAAGTTGAAGAAGCGATTAATCAAATGAAAAAGAAATTAGCCGAAAATAATCAGGTGATCGAAGTAAATGAAGATGGGTTCATATACAAAGCGACTTGCACCTTCAATTCACCTGCTTCGGATGAACAAATTCATTCCTTTGAAAAGAAAACCGGACTGCTTCTGCCCGAGGATTATAAGGAGTTTTTAAAAATAACCAATGGATGCCGTCTGTTCGATAATGTGGAATCGGGTGGGGAAAATGATTTATACAGTCTGGATGATATTATTAATTACACATATGAAAATTCCTACGAGGGATGCTATAAAGTGGCCTGCATTTATCAAGATAATATCGTCATCGATGGAGAAGCAGTCGCTAAAGGCGATAAGGAGTATTTAATGGTAAAAGGCCATATCGATGATTTTGAAGAAGGCGAGAAACTCCATATGGGCTTTGCTGAATGGATCGAGCGGTTCATTTCCCATCAAGGTGAGAAGTTTTGGGATAAAGGTTGAATGCTCAAAAAAAAATGATAATCCAACCGTTATTTGCTCAAACTAGACAAGATGATTCCGAATCATCCAAATGAGACGCGAAGGAGAGGGTTTGAAATGGCAACCAGACAATCCGTCGATCATTTTTTAGAGCAATGTGAAGGGGCTCTCCATTTTGCAGAGTATGAATTTAACGAGGCCTCACGGCAGGAGCATTATGATGATGAACAATTTCAAAATTCGCAAAAGTATATCGAAGAGGCTTTGACGGATATGGAGCGATTGTATGCCAGTTCGAATGACCAGCAACGGGAAATGCTTTCGCGGATGAAGCAGCAGTTGAATCAGTTGAGGAATGAAATGATCTTACTGCGACATTAAATGGAAACAAGGGAGCTATGAATGAATAGCTCCCTTTTTTGCACAATTTTTCTTTAATTCGCATATATAATGAAAAACCTGTCGATAATGTTTATGTACGGCTATTGCAATTGT
Source organism: Peribacillus sp. NPDC056705 (assembly GCF_043656335.1). Lineage (NCBI taxonomy): Bacteria > Bacillati > Bacillota > Bacilli > Caryophanales > Bacillaceae > Peribacillus > Peribacillus sp. NPDC056705. The sequence goes on from NZ_JBHTYI010000019.1 coordinate 40,539, forward strand.
CGGTGAAATTGACTAGAATAAAATAAAATGCAATATTCTCATAAAGACTGTGATGAGGAATAGTAGCGGTTTAAACCAGTAAAGAGAGTTGACGGATGGTGCAAGTCAACCTGGGATGGTCGTGAACTCGCCTTGGAGTCCCGGGTGTGAAGGTGAAAAGTAATGCCTGGCGTTTTAATCCATGTTACGGATGTTTTAAGCTGGGCGGATTTTAGCTATCGCCAATGTGGGTGGTACCGCGGGAAGATATACATAATCCTCTCGTCCCTATTTTGGGATGAGGGGTTTTTTATTGTTTTTTTATACGGAAATTAGGAGGAAATCATATGAGTTTTGATCATAGAAGCATAGAAACGAAATGGCAAAAGTATTGGGAAGGCAATAAGACATTCAAAACGGGTGAAGAAAGCGGCAAACGCAAATTCTATGCGCTGGATATGTTCCCGTATCCTTCAGGGGCCGGTCTTCATGTAGGGCACCCGGAAGGTTATACGGCAAGCGATATCCTGGCACGGATGAAACGGGCGCAGGGGTATAATGTATTGCACCCGATCGGCTGGGACGCTTTTGGACTTCCTGCAGAGCAATATGCGATCGATACGGGAAATGATCCGGCTGAATTCACGGAACACAACATCAACACGTTCCGCCGCCAAATCAAAGCTCTTGGTTTTTCTTATGACTGGGATCGCGAAATAAACACGACAGATCCCGACTATTACAAATGGACGCAATGGATCTTCTTGAAATTATATGAAAAGGGCCTTGCATATATTGATGAAGTGGCCGTTAACTGGTGTCCGGCACTTGGTACGGTATTGGCTAACGAAGAAGTCATCGATGGGAAAAGTGAGCGTGGGGGCCATCCGGTCGAGCGCCGTCCGATGAAACAGTGGATGCTTCGTATCACGGCGTATGCAGACCGCTTAATCGACGATCTGAATGATGTGGATTGGCCGGAAAACATCAAGGATATGCAGCGTAACTGGATTGGCCGTTCCGAGGGAGCGGAGGTTACATTCAATATCGATGGCTTTGATGAAACATTCACGGTGTTCACGACTCGTCCGGATACGTTATTCGGGGCAACATATGCCGTATTGGCACCTGAACATCAGTTTGTCGATAAAATTACGTCGGCTGATCAAAGGGCGGCAGTTGAGGCCTATTTAGATGAAGTGAAACATAAAAGCGACTTGGAAAGAACAGACTTGGCAAAGGATAAATCAGGCGTGTTCACGGGGGCTTATGCCATTAACCCGGTAAACGGCGAAAAAATGCCGATCTGGATTGCCGATTACGTGTTGATCAGCTACGGAACAGGAGCAATCATGGCCGTTCCTGCCCATGATGAGCGTGATTATGAGTTTGCAGTCAAGTTCGACTTGCCGATCAAGGAAGTCGTAGCTGGCGGAGACGTGACAAGTGAAGCATATACAGGCGATGGTCTTCATGTGAATTCGGAATTCCTTGATGGATTGAATAAAGAAGAAGCCATTTCGACCATGATCAAATGGCTGGAAGAGAAAGAAATCGGAACGAAGAAAATAACATACCGCCTTCGCGATTGGTTATTCAGCCGTCAGCGTTACTGGGGTGAACCGATTCCAATCATCCATTGGGAAGACGGCACGATGTCTCCAGTGAAGGAAGAAGATCTTCCGTTGATTTTACCAAAAGCTACGGACATCAAGCCTTCAGGTACAGGCGAATCACCACTTGCAAACATATCGGAATGGGTGAATGTTACGGATGAAAACGGACGAAAAGGGCGCCGTGAGACAAACACGATGCCACAGTGGGCAGGCAGCAGCTGGTACTTCCTGCGTTATATCGATCCTGACAACAAGGAAGCACTTGCAGATCCTGAAAAATTAAAAGAATGGATGCCGGTCGACATTTATATCGGCGGCGCCGAGCATGCGGTGCTTCATTTGCTTTACGCTCGTTTCTGGCATAAATTCCTGTATGATATCGGTGTCGTGCCAACGAAGGAACCATTCCAAAACCTATTCAACCAAGGAATGATCCTTGGCGAGAATAATGAAAAAATGAGTAAATCCAAAGGGAATGTCGTGAACCCGGATGATATCGTTGAAAGCCATGGTGCCGATACACTTCGCATGTACGAAATGTTCATGGGACCATTGGATGCTTCGATTGCCTGGTCCACAAACGGATTGGACGGTTCTCGCAGATTCCTTGACCGTATCTGGCGTTTATTGGTCAACGATGACGGTACGATCACAGATAAGATGACAGAAACGGATGACACGGGCAAGCTCGAGAAAGTCTATCATCAAACGGTTAAAAAAGTGACCGAGAACTATGAGGAATTGAAATTCAATACGGCGATTTCACAATTGATGGTATTCATTAATGATGCTTATAAAGCGGATTCGCTTCCTAAAGTATATATCGAAGGCTTCGTAAAGCTGCTTGCACCAGTTGCACCGCACATCGCCGAGGAAATTTGGTCTAAACTGGGTCATTCCGAAAGCATCACGTACGGAACATGGCCGGCTTTCGACGAAGCGAAGTTAGTGGATAACGAAGTCGAAATCGTCATCCAAATCAACGGAAAAGTCAAAGCGAAATTAATGGTGCCGACTGACACTACGAAAGAAAAACTGGAGGAAATCGCGATGGGTGATGATTCCATCAAAGAACAAATCGATGGGAAAACCATTCGTAAAGTGATTGCCGTACCAGGCAAATTAGTCAATATCGTCGCCAACTAAATAATAATGATTGGAAGCTGTCCCGCATACTTTTACTGCGGGGCAGCTTTTTTTTCGCAGTCATTGACCGGCCATAGGAAATAGGTCATGTTAGGATTTTCACCGATTTGAATCTATCGAATATTGGCAACGACTATCGTCATGAGATGACCATCGGAACTCAAATAGCTTGCTTAATTGGTACATGTGAATCATTTTTCGGCTTGATGGACAAATAAATCAAGCATTTGACATAAAAAAGGGAAAAAATTGGTTGATAAAATTTTACAGTGTGATAGTTTGGTATAGTACTGTTATTTTTTAACCAATTATTGGAGGGGAAACCGTGAAATTTAAGAATGTGAGTCGAATTACGGCGTGTGTACTAATTTTTTCACTGATTTTCAGCTTGATGATTCCGCTAAATTCTCAAGCTGCACCAGCAACACCCGTTGAAAATGTAAAAACGATTAAAAATGGGGACACTCTGGACGGAAAGTTTGAAAAACCCGATGTTCAATGGTATCAAATCAGTCCCACAACAGAAGAAATACAAAAGTTCTCCCACATTGAATTCGAAGTCAATTCGGACAAAATCTTGAATATCTCCGTATATCAAGATAAAGAAAAAGCAGAAAAAGATGAGAGTAATTATATGGTCTCTTCTTATCCTGATGAAGAAGCCGTTGTCGATTTCCCATATGCTTGGGAAGGCACATATTATGTTAAAGTTGAATATTTCGGCGATACGGATGATGAGGGAAATCCGATCCCGGATGCGGAAAATGTAGCTGAATACTCCATCAATGCGCATTCAGTAACATTGCCGCCATCTGCCGGGGACGAAGGGGAGGATCTCGAATCATGCCCGGTTGAAGTGAGTGTAAACGATAAGAAAACGGGAGAATCCATGTTGAAAACACTCCGCGTGTTTAGAGATGAGGTTCTCACGAAGTCGCCTGAGGGACGCACCCTTTCCTCTTTATACTATAAAGCTTCGCCATTCCTGGCTCTTCATCTTGCCGGGAATAAAACGGCAAGAGAAGCCGTTTATAAACACTTAGTCGAGATTAAGCCCCTTATTGAGGATCTTAATGAGAATGGAGCAAGCAGTACGGCAGTCATTAGCAACAAACAGCAAGACTCAATTAAAGCTTTATTCAATAAGTCGGCAGACGTCGCTCCAGCTGGATTGAAAAAAGAAATGAACAGCATAGCTAAGAAAATCAACCTTGATAAGCTTGCAGGTGAAAGAATCGTCGATATCGCAAGCAAAGCGGGAATCGAACTTCCTGCTTCGAAGAATATAAAGAACAAATATATTGTCAAACTTAAACCAGGGAAGTCATTAAACGCTGTCCAATCCAAGATAAGCCGAGTAGGATATGGAACATTATCGGTGGCACCTAAACAACAAGAGGTTCTGTATGATGATATGTATGTAGTAGAGTTAAAGAACAACCAAGCTAAAATGAGCACAGCAGCACTATCCGGTATCGAAAAACTTCCAGAAGTGGAATATATCGAACCGGTAAAAACGTACAAAGCATTTTCTGCAGACATTCAATCGCCGTATCAATGGTCTTTAGCTAACGCCGGTGGGGAAGAAGGCATAAAGGGAGCGGACATCGATAACGAAAAACTGCAGAACCTTATTAAGAAACGTAATTTAAAAGATACATTGGTAGCGGTCATCGACACAGGAGTCGATGATTCACTTGCAGATCTACAGGGTGTCGTTAAAATGGAGTCAGGTAGGAACTTCATCGATAAGAAAGAAAAAGCGATCGATGACAATGGCCATGGTACACATGTATCCGGAATCATCGCTGCCAAAGCGGATAATGGATATTCCATGCAAGGAATCAATCCAGTAGCTAAAATCATGCCTGTGAAGGTCTTGGACTCTTCAGGATATGGAGACAATGAGAAAATTGCACTAGGCATTAAATATGCCGTGGATCATGGTGCAAAGGTCATAAACCTTAGCTTGGGCGGAGAATATAGCAGGACGATTGAATATGCCTTGAAACATGCCGCCGCCAAGAATGTAATGGTTGTCGTAGCAAGCGGAAATGATGGGATGGAGGGCCTTTCTTATCCTGCATCATCTAAATACGCCATATCCGTCGGTGCAACCAATGCCCTTGATTTAGTATCCGATTATTCCAATTATGGATCGAAATTGGACATGGTCGCTCCAGGGACAGGCATCCCGAGCCTTGTGCCTAATGGGAATGTTACCTACATGGATGGTACATCAATGGCAACTCCCCATGTTGCGGCAGCTACAGCTCTTTTATTATCCGGAAACCCTGGGTTGAAAGTGAATGAAGTAAGGGAAATCCTTCATGAGACATCGGAATATGTCGCTTTTAAAGAAGAAGATAATGTAGACCCTTATGAGGGCTATCAACCGGAAGATGGAGAAATCATGATGCCGGAAGAAGAACTGCCTGTCGGAAAAGATTTAGTATCTGGATATGGAAGACTGAATGCGTACAGTGCTCTTAGTGCCGTGGATTTACAAGCTAAAGTCAATCTTGTGATGGATACGCAAACAAAACTGACTGGTTCAGCTAAAAAAGGTTCAGTAATCGAAGTGAAAAGCGGAAACAAAACACTCGGTAAAGGAACGGCGGCAGCTAACGGAACGTTCACCGTTACGATTCCTGTCCAAAAAGCTGCGCAGCAGCTTACGGTGAATATCTCTGATTCTTCCAAACTAGCAGTATCTTCAATCAAAGTATTCGTGAATAAGGGTGCAACCCCTAACAAACCAACTGTTAAAGCTGTAAGTGACAAAGATACGTATGTAACGGGTCAATCACAAGCGGACATGAAAATCTCGATCAAAAATAGCGCGAAAAAAGTGATTGGTTCAGGTAACACGGACAGCAAAGGGAATTTCAAAGTGAAAATCAGCAAGCAAAAGGCTGGCACTAAACTTTCAGTCACAGCTACAGACTTAGCGAAACGTGAAAGCAAGGCGGCAACCGTGACTGTTCTCGATAAAACAGCCCCGGATGCACCGAAAGTGAATGAAGTAAGCGATAAAGCAACAAAAGTGACTGGTAAAGCGGAAATCGGTTCAAGCGTAACCGTAAAGTACAGCAATAAAAACATTGGAACGGCAAAAACTGATAGTAAGGGGAACTTCTCCATCAAAATCAGCAAGAAAAAAGCAGGGTCCGCATTATACGTCTCAGCAAAAGACAAAGCGGGCAATACAGGAAAAGCAACAAAAGTAACCGTTAAAGATAAAACCGCTCCAGGTGCACCGAAAGTGAATGAAGTAAACGACAAAGCAACAAAAGTAACTGGTAAAGCGGAAATCGGTTCAAGCGTAACCGTAAAGTACAGCAATAAAAACATCGGAACGGCAAAAGCTGATAGTAAGGGGAACTTCTCCATCAAAATCAGCAAGAAAAAAGCAGGGTCCGCATTATACGTCTCAGCAAAAGACAAAGCGGGCAATACAGGA
>NZ_JBHTYI010000019.1:46841-79062 GCF_043656335.1 Peribacillus sp. NPDC056705
AAAAGCAACAAAAGTAACCGTTAAAAAATCTAAATAGCAGTGAAGGCCGTTTAACTTACAGGTTAAACGGTTTTTTTTGTGAGAAAATGAATGAAAACACCGCTCGGTGATGAGCGGTGTCGGTACAGAAATACAAGCGGGGAATTATGTACTATCAAGGACATCCGATAACATTCGAGTGTTTGTCGATATAAAGGATGAAACGGAAAACCGAAAGTTTGCAAACCATTCAGTGGGAAATTGATGAAAATGGGAAAAAACCTATCGAGATAGAACTGAAAAATGGCTATAACGTGTCTATTGAAAAAATAGATAATGATGGTTATATATCGAATGAGGGTGATCTGATAGTAGAGAGAAATAATGAGGAAAGTGATTAATTTAAGGGGATTAAATACTTCCGAAAATATTAGGAATCCAGCACAAAAGCGGATTCCTTATTTAAAATGTAAATACCTAGGGCGGGATTTCCGAGGATCCACATATCCGCCGGTTATTTGATGTCCGAGAGAGCTCGCGATGACTACTGCTGCAAAGAGGAGGATGATTTTCTTCAATTAAAGAACTTCTTTCCGTTTTTTTATTTTTAAAGATTACACCCAAATGCTTCTGCCTTCAACCCCCTTTTTATGGATGTTGGATTAATTGTGACAAATATTAATGATAAAGTAGCTGGTATTCACTTAGAAATGAAAACTTTAAAAAATTCACTAATATAGATAAGAATAATAAGAGGTTATGAATTTATGGGAGTCAGCCCTTGGCGGACTCTCTTTTGCTTGTGGATCCGCCAACTCCGCCACTTCGATCTTGAATTGCTCTTAAAGCATGAGTTTTTCTCTAGCTTGATGTGGAATATATGTAATTCGTCGGGAGGCAAATTGGGATTACTGTAAGGCTAGGGAGATGACTGGGCGGGGAGGTCTTGATGCGGTAAATAGGGCGAAATGAAAAAAATGAAGGGGCAAGTTCGATTTATCTTGCCCCTTCATTTGCCCCTTCATTTGTCACTTCATTTAGTGAATTCACTTCTCAGAAGATAGACGACATCGAATTTCTTCAACTCGTCCATATGGCCATCACTATCACCATAAAAATCATTGGAAAGTGAACGTATGCCTTCATTTCCGTTTGAATAACAAATACTCGCCAATACAAGCTTTTTTGTGCTGTTTATTTTGAGTTCGTCAGCACTGCCCCATACGCTCGATTCCATTTCACCAATGGTTTCAAGATAAGTAGCTGTATCCGTACCAGCGTCATTTTGAATGCTGATGTTGAACATCGACTGATTTTGATCTGCAATCGTTTTGGAGGTCGTAAAGATGATTGTCCCATTATCACTGACGGCAGTCGTCATGCGTCCCATTTCTGGTTCGACAAGTTTGCCAAATTCATATTTTTCGACCCAGACGGACATCTCCTTGTATGTATCATCAACATTGAAATCGATAAGAAAGGAATGTTCACTAGAATTCTCCAGGATGGCTTTTTCCCTTGCAGTCAACTCAGGAACTGAAAGGTTATTCCCGGATTTTGGCTCATCAGCCTTACAGGCGACTAACGAAAGTGAGGTCAGGGATAGGATGATGGATAGAAAGATCTTTTTCATGTTTTTTCACCTCTTGTATACTATTTACCTGATTAAAACCAAATCTTGTATATTATAACATTATAGTGAAATTGGGACACGGCAAAAAGGCAAGCAATCGTTATGCTTGCCTTTTTGTTGCATTTAGAATGGTTGAGAAAGAGTCTGATTGGAAACATCGACGTCATTTTGAAGCAATTGGTACAAGTCGTAAGCAGGATAGAGGTTTCTTTCATAAAGGTAGTGGAATATCTTGGCGTGGGTATCGATGGCTCCATTTAAATGTTTCCTAAATACTTTTCGAAGGGAAGGGGTGGCTGTTTCAGTAATGGTACCAGCATAATTTTTGATGGATGATTTGGCAAAAATCAGCAATTCCCTAGCAGCAGCGGCTGATGCGTCATCCCGGCCCGTCTTAGGCGTCAATGGATAAAATTTCAGCAGATCCATGATGTTTTGAGTAAGGGAATCGATCGTTTGCCTATATATCGTTTTTAAAATGGGATCTTTTATTTTCGGATAAGCTTTTTTAAATTTCATAAGAGCATTGGACTGGGCGGCGACCAATTCATGAAGCTCAAGTGTTTCATGTATATTCCTCCCGAACGAATAATCTTGTTACGTTATTTGTTAATGGAAAAGGCTGTCCCATCTTCCTTCACATTCACAGTTCAGGAGGATCGCCGTTTTTTATTGATATTGCTCGAGAACAGAGAAGAACTTTTTGGTAAATTGGTAAAAAAGTTTTTCTGATGGTGCCAACTCCCTGTTTTTGGAAGTGATGATGCCGACAGTCCGTTTGACTTCGGGTGAATCGACCGGGATTTTGACAGTCAGTCTTGGAATGACTTCATAAAAGGTACTATCAGGGAGCAGACTGACTCCGATTCCGGCAGATACGAGCCCTTTTATGGAATCCATGTCTTCACCTTCCGAGGCGATGTTCGGTGTGAAACCGGCTGCTTTGCATGCTTCGAGAGCGATAGTGTGAAAGATGTATCCTTTTGGAAACAAGACGAAGGGATCATTTCGCAAGTCACTTAGACGCAGACTTTTCCTTTCGGCCAATGGGTGCGTTATCGGCAGTAAAGCGGAAATGTTTTCCGTGAACAGGATATGACCTTCGATATCTGGATCGTTTGTCGGAATCGGCCCAAGGAAGGCTAATCCGATTTCGCGATTTTTGACAGCTTCCTTTAACGAGGAATAAGATCCCTGTCTTAAATGGAAGCCGATATTCGGCTGCTCATCTTTAAAAGCGGAAATGACGGTAGGAAGTAAATGGGTGGAAAGGCTGGTCGGGAACCCGATTTTAATGCTTCCGTGTTCAGGGTCCAAAAACTCATCAATTTGATATTTGGCATATTCTATCGCCTGTATCGCCGTTTTTGCATGAATCAAGAAAATTTTACCGATGGGCGTTAACTGGATATTACGGCCGATTTTCTCGAATAAAAGAACGCCAAGCTCATCTTCCAGTCTGGAGATTTGCCGGCTGATCGCTGATTGTGCAATATGCAAGTGCTCTGCGGCTTCAGAGACGTGTTCTCTCTCGGCGACTTCAACAAAATAACGTAATTGCCGTAGTTCCATTTATTCATCCTCCTGGCATTCATCTCAAAGTGAGATAGATTCTACTAGAATTATATATTGTTTATATCGATTTGAAAACCTAGAATAAATGTAAGTGACATAACGGTGTAAGAATACGATGGGGGCGATTAATATGACATACAATCAAATACCAAAAGCACAAGGGCTCTACCATCCTGAATTTGAACATGATGCATGTGGGATCGGTTTATACGCTCATTTAAAAGGGCTTGCTACACATGACATCGTCAAACAAGGACTGGATATGCTGTGCCAATTAGATCATCGCGGCGGACAAGGCAGCGATCCCCTTACAGGAGATGGCGCAGGATTAATGGTACAGATTCCTGATGAATATTTCAGGCTGGCATGCCCGGAAATGAATTTGCCGGCAAAAGGACGCTATGGTGTAGGCATGCTCTTTTTCTCTAACAATGATGATGAACGGAATGAAATCGAAACTCGTTTGAATGCATTTATCGAACAAGAGGGCCAAACGCTATTAGGCTGGAGAACGGTTCCTGTTGATGCAACGAAAATCGGGGAGGTCGGCAAGGAGACATGTCCGACGATCCGCCAAGTTTTCATCGGGGCAAGCGTTGGGCTGACAGATGATTTAGCTTTTGAGCGTAAATTGTTCATTATCAGAAAACAAGCTGAAAACTGGGCCCGTGAACGCGGCAAACGTTTTTATTTTGCAAGCCTTTCAAGTGCTACGATCGTATACAAAGGATTATTGACGCCAGAGCAGGTGGATGCTTTTTATCTTGACCTTCAACAGGAGTCTTTCGTTTCGGCTTTTGCTTTAGTGCATTCCCGCTTCAGCACGAATACTTTTCCTAGTTGGGAACGGGCACATCCAAACCGTTACCTGATCCATAATGGCGAAATCAATACGCTTAGGGGCAATGTGAATTGGATGAAAGCGCGTGAGCAGCAGTTCGTGTCGGAAGCATTCGGGGATGACTTGCAAAAGGTCCTGCCTATTCTGGATATAGACGGCAGTGATTCCTCGATTCTTGATAATGCACTTGAGTTCTTCGTGCTTGCCGGGCGTAAGCCGGCACATGCGGCGATGATGCTCATTCCTGAACCGTGGACGGAGAATCCGCATATGACGAAGGAAAAGAAGGCATTTTACGAATACCATAGCATGCTCATGGAGCCATGGGATGGTCCGACGGCCATATCCTTTACGAATGGCAAGCAAATCGGTGCCATCCTTGATCGAAATGGTTTAAGGCCGGCAAGGTATTATGTGACAAAAGATGATTACATCATATTCTCATCCGAAGTCGGCGTGATCGATGTGGAGCCGGAGAATGTATTATATAAAGATCGTTTAAGCCCAGGCAGAATGCTTTTAATAGATTTAGAGGAAGGCCGTATTGTCTCCGATGAAGAGATCAAGTCGGAAATGGCTCAGGAAAAACCATACCAGCAATGGCTGGACGAACAGCTTGTTCAATTGCGTGACGAAGAACCTGTGCTCGAAGGGGAGCCATTGAGTGATTTGTTATTCAGGCAAAAAGCGTTCGGATACACGTATGAAGATGTCCAAAAATATTTACTGCCGGTCATTAACGAAGGCAAAGATCCACTTGGCAGCATGGGGAATGACATTCCATTAGCGGTCTTATCAGATCGCCCGCAATCGCTATTCAACTATTTCAAGCAATCTTTTGCACAGGTAACCAACCCGCCAATCGATTCACTTCGTGAACAGATCGTCACGTCAACGATGACATTTCTGGGTGCGGAAGGAGATTTGCTGAAACCGGATGAAACGAACAGCCGCCGCATTCAATTGGATTCACCTGTATTGACGCCAGGCCAAATGCAGCAGTTGAAAGAAAATGCCTATCCTGAATTCAGGAGCAAAGTCATTCACACTCTATTTTCAGAAGATTTAGATAGTGAACTCGATCGCATCTGCCGTGAAGCAGAACAAGCGATCGCTGATGGTGTCAGCCTTTTGATATTATCTGACAAGGATATGAGCAAAGAAAAAGCTGCGATTCCTTCTCTTCTGGCTGCGAGTGCCCTACATCAAGAGCTGATCCGTCATGGGAACCGTACCAAAGTGAGCATTATCGTTGAATCGGGGGAAGCAAGGGAAGTCCATCATTATGCGTCCCTGATCGGGTATGGAGTGGATGCGATTTACCCATACCTTGCTTATGAAACATATAAGCAGGCGGTATTGGAAGGCAGTTTGTCCATCAGCTACGAAGAAACGGTAAGGAAATATGTACGCTCGTTGACAGAAGGCATCGTAAAAGTGATGTCGAAAATGGGGATTTCAACGATACAAAGTTATCGCGGCGCACAAATTTTCGAGGCGGTCGGAATCGGTGCTGAAGTGATCGAACGCTATTTCAGCGGTACGGCATCGCAGCTTAGTGGGATCGATTTGGAAACGATCGCAGATGAGGCGCTGATTCTCCATAGGAAAGCTGCAGCCGATTCACTTGACCGAACCCTTGAAAGCGGAAGTGATTTTCAATGGAGAAAAACAGGGGAACATCATGCTTTCAATCCTAAAACGATCCATACACTGCAATGGGCCTGCCGGAAAGGCGACTATAATTTATTTAAGCAATATTCAAACATGGCGAATGAAGAGAGACTCGGGTTTTTACGGAATTTATTCTCGTTCGATCAGAAACGCCAAAGCATTTCCATAGATGAAGTGGAAACCGTGGAATCCATCGTCAGCCGATTCAAAACGGGCGCGATGTCATTCGGTTCTTTGAGTCAGGAAGCACATGAAACTTTAGCGATTGCGATGAACCGTTTAGGCGGAAAAAGCAATAGCGGGGAAGGCGGGGAGCATCCTAGCCGTTACCAACTGGATGAAAACGGCGATGACCGCCGCAGCGGAATTAAACAAATTGCATCCGGTCGTTTTGGAGTGAAAAGCCATTACCTTGTTAATGCAGATGAACTTCAAATCAAAATGGCGCAAGGTGCAAAGCCGGGTGAAGGCGGCCAGCTGCCAGGGAACAAAGTATATCCTTGGGTCGCGGAGGTCCGTGGTTCCACACCAGGTGTCGGCCTGATTTCACCGCCTCCGCATCATGATATCTATTCGATTGAAGATCTGGCACAGCTGATTCACGATTTGAAGAATGCGAACCGTGATGCCAGGATCAGCGTCAAACTTGTATCAAAAGCAGGCGTAGGCACGATTGCAGCCGGTGTGGCCAAAGGAGCCGCGGATGTCATCGTTATCAGCGGGTATGATGGCGGTACGGGGGCATCACCAAAAACAAGTATCAAACATACAGGTCTTCCTTGGGAGCTGGGCCTTGCCGAAGCACACCAAACATTGATGCTGAATGGCCTGCGCAGCCGTGTAGTCCTTGAAACGGATGGAAAGTTAATGACGGGACGCGATGTGGTCATGGCAGCTATCCTTGGAGCGGAAGAATTCGGCTTTGCTACAGCACCGCTTGTGGTCCTTGGCTGTGTTATGATGCGTGCTTGCCATTTGGATACATGTCCAGTCGGGGTAGCTACTCAAAACCCTGAGCTTCGCAGCAAATTCACAGGAGATCCGGATCATGTCGTGAACTTCATGCGCTTCATCGCTGAGGAAGTGCGGGAAACGATGGCCGAGCTTGGATTTAGAACACTGGAAGAAATGGTCGGCCGCACTGATGTTTTACAAGTGAGCGAGCGGGCGCAAAACCATTGGAAAGCGAAGCATCTGGACATGACGACACTTCTTTTCCAACCGGAGGGGATACGTACGTATCAACTTCCCCAAAATCATAAAATTGATGAATCCCTGGATATCCGTGAGATTTTACCGGTTGTGGAGCCTGCTTTGGATGACCAAACCCAGGTGGACGTCAGCTTCCCGATTACAAACGTGAACCGTGTGGTCGGAACGATTGTCGGCAGTGAAGTATCCAAACGCTATGGAGAAGAAGGGCTGCCTGAAGATACGATCACACTCCGTTTTACGGGATCGGCAGGCCAGAGCTTCGGTGCGTTCATTCCAAAAGGGATGTCGATGTATTTGACAGGTGATGTCAATGACTATGTTGGGAAAGGCTTATCTGGCGGAAAGATCATTGTCACGGCACCTGCTGGCAATCAGATTGAGGCTGGGGACAATGTTATTGCCGGAAATATCGCCTTATATGGTGGAACAAGCGGCGAGGCCTACATGAATGGCCGTGCGGGAGAACGATTTGCAGTACGGAACAGTGGAGTCAACGTCGTCGTTGAAGGAATTGGCGACCATGGCTGTGAGTATATGACAGGCGGACGCGTGGTCATTCTGGGCAACGTCGGCAAAAACTTTGCGGCGGGCATGTCAGGCGGCATCGCTTATGTACTTGCTGATGATGCAGAAGAATTCAAGGCATTATGCAATGGTGAAATGATAGAATTCGAGACGCTTGATGATATGGATGATGCAAACGAAGTAAAAGAAATGCTTTACAGCCACGTTCATTATACTGAAAGTGCCAAAGCATCGTATGTACTGGAGAACTGGGCGGATTTTGCCAAGAAATTCGTAAAAGTCATTCCGAAAGATTACAAACGGATGATCAAAAGCATCAATGAGCAGAAGCGTGCAGGGCTAACGGATGAAGAAGCGATCATGAGTGCTTTCCAAGCAAATGCCGTTCAAGATAAAAAAATCACTAAACAAGCTGTGATGCAGTAAGGAAGGGGAGAGAAAGATGGGAAAAGCAACAGGATTTATGGATTACCCGCGAGAAAAACCAAAAGACCGGAATCCTCTCACTCGTTTAAGTGACTGGAGAGAATATACAGCTCCTTTCTCTGATGAAAAGTTAAGTACACAGGGAGCGCGGTGTATGGACTGCGCCACCCCTTTCTGCCATATGGGCATGGAATTGAACCGGGTCACAACAGGCTGCCCGATTCATAATCTGATCCCGGAGTGGAATGATTTGGTGTACCGCGGCAGATGGAAAGAAGCATTGGACCGTTTATCGAAAACGAATAATTTCCCTGAATTCACCGGGCGCGTCTGCCCTGCCCCTTGTGAAGGGTCTTGTACGGTAGCGATAAGCGATCCTGCCGTTACCATCAAGAACATTGAAAGGACCATCATCGACAAAGGATTTGAAAATGGCTGGATCACGCCTCGCATCCCTGAAAGCAGAACCGGCAAGAAAATTGCCATCATCGGTTCAGGCCCGGCTGGATTGGCGAGTGCCGACCAGTTGAATCAGGCAGGTCATTCGGTAACGGTTTATGAGCGCTCAGACCGTGCAGGGGGGCTGTTGACATACGGCATCCCGAACATGAAACTTGAAAAAGATGTCGTTGCACGCCGAATTAAATTATTGACCCAGGAAGGCATCGATTTCATTACCAATACAGAAGTAGGCAAAGATATAACAGCCGAAGAACTGCAAAATCAATATGATGCAGTCATCCTTTGCACAGGTGCCCAAAAGCAGCGTGACCTGGTAATTGAAGGACGCGAGGCATCAGGCATCCACCTTGCTATGGATTACTTGACGACTTCGACTAAAAGCCTGTTGGACTCCAATTTTGAAGACGGCAAGTTCATAGACACAAAGGGGAAGGACGTCATCGTCATCGGCGGCGGGGATACAGGAGCTGACTGTGTCGCAACTGCCCTTCGCCAGGAATGTAAGAGCGTCGTGCAATTCGGGAAGCATCCAATCCTTCCGACGGCCCGTACATCCGATAATATGTGGCCAGCCTATCCGAATGTATTTTCCCTTGATTATGCGTATGAAGAAGCGGAAGCGAAATTCGGTGCAGATCCGCGACAATATTCAATCCAAACCAAAAAAATTGTAGCCGATGAAAATGGCAACGTTAAAGAACTGCACACAATCTCAATGGAGAAAATCAAAGGCGAAGACGGAATGTACATTTTCAGGGAAGTTCCAGGAACTGAAAAAGTATGGCCTGCACAATTCGTTTTCATCGCAATCGGATTTGAAGGAACCGAAATGCCGCTATTAACTCAATTTGGCGTAGAAACAGTAAATCAAAAAATTGATGCCGTCTATGGCGAATACAAAACGAATGTCGAAGGAGTTTTCGCTGCCGGAGATGCAAGGAGAGGGCAAAGCCTCATCGTTTGGGCAATCAATGAAGGCCGCGAAGTAGCGCGAGAAGTGGACCGCTACTTGATGGGCGCAACGGTTTTGCCTTAATTTTAAAAAAAGGAAGTGCCATAATGGTGCTTCTTTTTTTTGTGGTGGGAAAAGTGGAACTCACGAGTGAATGATTGGAATTCACGAGTAAATGGCCAAAACTCACGAGTAAAAGGCCGAAACTCACGAGTAAAACGCCGAAACTCACGAGTAAAACGCCGAAACTCACGAGTAAATGGCCGAAACTCACGAGTAAAACGCCGAAACTCACGAGATGTGTCGGGAATTAATCTAGGATTATGGCAAAGAATGCTTTGTCATATTGAATGTTAATAGGGAAACGGTCAAGGTGAAAATCGGTGAATTACTGCCGTATAAATACACGAGGGACTCATGATCAATCCAACGGAAAACAACACGCTTAGGAGAATTCATAAGCGTGTTGTTTATTATTTCAAACTAGATGGCAAGTATTGTTCACACATGATGATATCATCGTCTTTTAGGACATAAGGGTGTGTTTCCAGCAATATGGTTTTCAGGTAGTCTGGCATCCTCTCACCTTTGTACGCACAAATTAAAGGAAACGAAATCAGATTTACAGCTTCATCTACTGTTCTCTCAAAATCTTCTATTATATGCAGCGGTTCTTCCATGGTTGCCCATTCCACATGTGCCCATGATCGGAAAGAGATTTTATTTTCCACATAGGGCTGTACCGTTTTATTAAAGTATTCTTCGATTGCAGGAGGATGATAACTGCCGCTTGAACAATAGAAATCGAAGTTGTTCACAAAGTGAAGGAACTCCATTTGATCTTTCGTTAACCGTGTGCCCAGTTCTTTATGAATAATGGGGTAAATACGGTCATTTTCAACAAGAATGACATAATCTCCCGCTGCGATGCCATCTTGGATGAAGTTCAAAACTTGTTTAATGTACTTTTCCATTTCATTATAGGAATACAGCACATGAACGTTTTTTTGGTCTTGGAACAACTGATTCATTTTGCTTTTCAATATATCAATCCTTCTTTCCTGTATCGCTTCAATTATACTTGAATTCCATAAGCGGGACAAAAATGGGAATTTTTTAAACTGACCGCTTCGTGCTTAGCAAAAACTAAAAAGCAATCCTTCGCCATTGAAGGATCGCTTTTCCTTATTATTTCAGCCGCTCGATTAGGTCAGTCATTTTATCCAAAGTTGTTACGTTCTGGTTGCATTTCATACTGTCCAGACAAATATAATTCCCTTTTCTAATAAATGTCCCTTGGACGGTTCCTTTTGTTTCAGACATAAACATCCCTACTTCTTCAAAGCGACTGCATATGGCACAGATCCCTTTTTTGTTGGCAGGTTTAATGGTTCCATGCAATCCGGTGAGTTTATTATGATGGGGGGCAATGATGAATTTTTTCCCGGAACCGACATCATCCCATCCCAAATATGAAATCTCTCTCAAATCAATGTTTTCCAACAAAGGGACTTTTAATTTCTTTGCTTTAGGAAATAATTTTTTTATCGTTTTTTCGGTTACTACTTTAAATGGGATCACAAATGGCTTTACCTGTAAGAGAAAGGCTTCGGCTTGTGCGGGATCTTTAATGGTATCTACTGGATCCAGCAGTTGTTTTTGCTCTTCGCTCAGGTCGCTGAATAAGCTTAATACTCGTTCTTTGGCGACTGTTTTCAGGGTGTTGATCACATCCTTATCGTTGGCCGTCGCGTGTCCATTTATGAGAATCTGTGTTTGGGATTTTATGAAGTTATACTGCTCGCTCCTGATAAAAGCTTCCATTTTCTTCACTCCTGTTTCTGTTGCTCGTTACTTTTCACATGATATCGTTTTTCTTTACTTTATAGAAATCGCATCTGCTTTAAAAGGGGGAAAACGACTAAGAAACAAACTCGGCATACAAATAGCACTGATATCATTACCAGTGCTACCCATGCAATCCTATTTGGAATAAACGATTTTCTTGATGGTTTCCGCGGAGAGAAAATGTTCCTCTGCTAATTGATGGATGGTATGACCGTCTTTGAATGCATATTTAATAGAGGCATTTCGGTCATCGATCAATTCCCTTGATCCCGAACGGGTTCCCCATTTGTGATGGGCCTTTTCAGGTTTAGGGATATATATGGTTTCACCTTGCACATACTTTTGAATTTCAACGATCAGCTTTTCAGGCAAAACGGCCGTCGCTTTTACATATTTCATTTCTGCCAGCCCCTTATTCTTTTTTTAAAATGAAATAAGGTGCAAAGCCGAATATTAGAAATGATAAGGCGGGCGATTAAGTTTAGCTTAATTCAACCCCATGCAAAGTATCGCCTCCAATACTGGGCTTTGCATGAGATGCTGCAGAAGGTGGCATTAACATTCTGATTGCCATCTTTACACCTCCCCGTTATGTCCCTGAAGAACACGTATTGTTTTTATTATAAAATATATAACGGTGGTTGCCAAACTATTTCCAATGTTAAAGATGACTCGGCGGGCTGATTGTTTGATAATGTTCTGAGTCCATGAAATAATTTGAATGGAAACCAAACTAACCATTATGGGAGCTGACCTTTATGAAAGTATTCGTAGTTGGGGCAAATGGGCAGATCGGTAAATATCTTGTAGATTTATTAAAAGATAGCCCGGAACATAGTGTACGGGCAATGGTTCGTAAAGAAGAACAAAGTAAGCATTTAGAGAAAAAGGGAATTGAATCTGCTCTCGTGAGCTTAACCGGATCGGTGGATGAGATTTCGAATGCGGCAAAAGGCTGCGATGCCATCGTGTTTACAGCAGGATCCGGAGGAAGCACCGGTGCTGATCAAACGCTGTTGATTGATTTGGATGGTGCTGTAAAAACGATTGAAGCGGCAGAAAACTTGGGAATCAACCGATTCATCATGGTGAGTGCTTTTCAGGCCAATAATCGCGAAAACTGGAATGAAGCCATCAAACCATATTATGTGGCCAAGCACTACGCGGATAGGGCATTGTTACAAAGCGATTTAAATTATACCATCATTAAGCCAGGCGGTCTGGTGAATGAACCGGGGACAGGCAAAGTGGCAGCCGCCGAAGAATTGGAGAGAGGTTCGATCGCCCGTGAAGATGTGGCTCGAACGATTTTTGCTTCTTTAACTGAAGAAAATACCTACAAGCGTTCATTTGATTTAATCTCTGGTGATATTGCAATCGCGGAAGCATTAAGGAAAATTTAACGAAAAAGGAGGGCAGGGCCGCTCAGGGTGAGTGGGCCCTGCCTTATTTAATTCCTTCAATATGCTTGATGGCCTTCGCTGGGTTTCCGCCGACAACAACGCCTTCAGGAACATCCTTTGTTACGACTGCCCCTGAAGCGACGACGGAATGATTCCCTATTGTTATGCCAGGATTGATGATGGCCCCTCCGCCAATCCATACATGATCCCCGATCGTAACAGGTTTTCCGTATTCCACTCCAGAGCTGCGTTCAAAGGGATCCAGCGGGTGTGTGGCTGTATAGATATGCACTCCGGGAGCCAACATGCAGTCCCTGCCAATTTTCACTTCACAAACGTCCAAAATGACACAATCGAAATTAGCATAAAAGTTTTCCCCGACAGAAATGTTGTATCCATAGTCACAACGGAAAGTGGGTTCAATATATACATTTAGACCAGTGGAACCTAAAAGCTGTTTCAGCAGGGCAGTTCGTTCATCTCCTTCGCCTTCCGTTGTCTGATTGTATAACCGGGTCAACTTTCTGGCATTTTCCCTATCTCTTACTAATTCCGGATCAGCGGCCATGTAAGGTTCCCCGCTCACCATTTTCTCTTTTTCCGTATTCATGTTAACTCCTCCTATTTACTTGGTTTTTAGATGGTTTTGGCAGATATCAGAATATTGAAATATTTTTCCTGCAAAATAAATTGCAGTACTTTTTACTCAACTTTTCTGTTGAATCTAAATGCCTCGCTCATTTTCTTGAAAAAGAAATTAGAAAAGAAAGATTTTTCCGAATAATGAATGAAATAACTTTGACAAACGTTCCGCCTGATTTTATAGTAAGGAGAGTTATGGATGATTGATAGTTTCATGAAGGTATATTTTAACAGATAGGTAGAATACGTTCGCAGTTCTTGGCACTTTTTTTTACGGGAAATTGATGGACGACTCTTTTCTTCGTTAAGATAATCAACACAATGGAGGGCTCTATATGACACAGAAAGCACCACTTTCTTTTATCATTGTAACAGGGTTAATGCTTTTTGCTTTATTTTTTGGTGCAGGAAACTTAATTTTCCCTGCCATGCTCGGGCAATCCGCCGGGACTAATTTATGGACGGCCAGTTTAGGATTCATCATTACTGGGGTCGGTTTGCCATTCATTACAATATTGGCATTTGGTTTTTCGGGAAAAAATGATGTTCAATCGCTTGCAAGCAGGGCACACCCATTATTCGGCATCATTTTCACAGTCGTTCTTTATTTGTCTTTGGGACCGCTTTTCGCACTTCCCAGAACAGGGAGTGTATCCTACGAAATAGGGATTAAACCTTTCCTTTCTAATGATGTCGGCTTTTTACCATTGCTGATATTCACGATCATATACTTTGGAATTGCCTGTTTATTATCCATCAATCCATCAAAAATGCTGGATATCGTCGGGAAAATATTAACACCATTATTATTGATTTTCATCGGGATCCTCATTGTGGTAGCCATCATTAATCCAATGGGTGAAATCCAGTCACCAGCAGTTGATTATTCAGATAATTCTTTCTTTAAGGGGTTCAAAGAAGGGTATTTGACTATGGATACGCTGGCCGGATTTGCATTTGGAATCATTGTCATCAATGCATTCAAAGATAAAGGGATAACATCAAGAAAAGAAGTGTTAAGATCTTGTGTGAAAGCTGGCATAATAGCTGCCACTTTGTTGGTGATCGTTTATACGTCATTGACTTATGTAGGGGCAACAAGTGTGGAAAAACTCGGTCAGCTGGGGAATGGCGGAGACGTTTTGGCTCAAGCCTCTAATCACTTTTTCGGACCGGCTGGTGCCGTGTTGTTAGGATTGATTGTAATCGCTGCATGCTTAACGACAAGCATCGGTTTGATAACGGCTTGTGCTACTTATTTCAATAAAATACTGCCTGCTGTATCGTATAAATCATATGTCGTCATTTTCGCTGTTTTTAGTGCGGCTGTTGCCAATGTAGGTTTGACCAAGCTCATTTCGATTACAGTGCCTGTGTTAACGGCTCTTTATCCTGTAGCGATCGTTTTGATTGTTCTAACATTCTTCCATTCCTTTTTCAAAGGGAAATCGGAGGTATATTTAGGAAGCTTATTATTAACGGCGATCATCAGCATAATGGATGGAATAGTGGCATCAGGCATTAAAATGGAAGCTGTTTCGGACCTTTTCAATCAATACCTTCCACTATATAGTGTAGGGGTGGGATGGGTGATTCCTGCCATCATCGGCGGTGTATTGGGCTATATGGTATACCTTATGAAAGGTGACCCTAAGGAAGCCTATTAAGGGATATCAGAATGAACTTCGAATAACGTTGCCTCCAGGCACTCGCTTTCCGCGGGCGGTCCGGGAGCCTCCTCGGCGCTCTTTGCGCCTGTGGGGTCTCCCTTGGACGCGCTTTTCTAAGCAGGAGTCTCGAACACCCGCTCCAATCCACTGGAGTGTTTTTTTATTATTTTATAACCCTTATTGGATTGAAGAAATTTGCGACACTCCTGCCGAATAACTGGCTAGCCGAGACCCCGCAGGCGCTTGCGGCGAGGAAGCTTGGCGGAAAGGGAGCGGATTTCTGAAATCAACTGGAACGTCTTTTAAATAAAGAACTGCAGGCAAATTAGCTTTTCCTCTAGTTTGCTTGCAGTCTGGGAGCTGTCTTGATGACAGCTCCTTTTCTTAGTGTTTGTTTTTAATGGGAAAGAGCCTTAAAATGTTCAGAAAGGGGTGTAGGAACACAATGATCAATCGATTACCAATAGAAATCGCAAATATATTACAAGCAAGCAAAAAAAATCCTGTTCAATTCGAGGAATTGATCAGGAGCGGCGGATATCTCCCTCCCGAGATGGAGTTGATGGTGGATGCCATCACGGCCTTAAGCATGGGGAAGAATATCCTTTTGAAGGGTCCGACAGGGGCTGGAAAGACAAAGTTTGCCGAGACATTATCGAATTTATTCAACCAGCCGATGTTCAGTGTCAACTGCTCAGTCGACTTGGATGCCGAAAGTTTATTGGGCTTCAAGACGTTGGCTTACAAAGAGGAAAAACAGGTGATAGAATTCGTTCCTGGACCTGTGACCAATTCAATGAATTACGGTCATTTCCTATATATAGATGAAATCAACATGGCAAAACCGGAAACACTGCCGCTTATCAATGGTGTGCTTGATTACAGAAGGACGATAACGAATCCGTTCACGAATGAAGTCATAACGGCAAAAGATGGCTTTAATGTAATTGCTGCAATCAACGAAGGGTATGTCGGTACAGTGCCGCTGAATGAAGCGCTAAAAAATAGATTTGTCGTAATTGAAGTTCCTTATATCGAAGGGGAGCAGTTAAAGCAATTGATAGAAACCAATACAAAGTTGAAGGACCCAAAAAGCATTGAACTGTTCGTTAAACTGTCGAGTGATTTGATAAATGCCGTGAATCAAGGGAAGGTGGCTGAAGATGCGGCGTCGATCAGGGCTTTGCTTGATGCTTGCGATCTGAGTGTGTTGATCCCGCCGAAACGGGCGATTCTTCGTTCCATAGTGGATAAGTTGGACGAGGAACGGGAGCGTGAGTTTGTGAAGAACTTGGCTGACACATTATTCTAACTAGGAGAATGCCACATGAAGTATATCCGTTTCAATGATTCAATAATAGATACGGCTCTTTTTTTACAGCTGCAGGATCTCTCGACTGTTTTATCCGGCATTCCTGAGCTGGAATTCGAATACAATTATGGCTCCTTCATTGATTTGTTCGAGAATAAGGTAACAGCCAGCCATTTTTGGGAAAATGGCAATAAGGAAGTGAAAGAAGCGGGACTGAAAACGGACGTGCTCCTTAGGACGATAGGTACGCTGCATCATTCAACAATCCAGAGCATGAAGGAGTACCAGGATATCATCGGGGAAAGTTCGCTTCCGAAGTTTGCGGCCCAATTATTCGCTTTACTGGAAGACTTGCGATTGGAAGAATTGGTGAAGAAGGAAAGGCCAGGCACGAAAAAATGGTTTTCGGTAAGAGGGGCGTACCTTAAACAATATTTCGAAAGCCAATTGACGACGAATGTCACAAGAAGTTTTGCACTGGATGAATTATACTGCCTCATCTATTTACTGCTTCAATCTGACAGGCCGGACCCGATTTTCCCAAGAGCCAATGTAAGGCAGCTGGAAGAATTGGAGAAACTCAAACCGTTCATCCATTCTGTCTTCGAGGCCACTAAAACGGGTGACATCACGAGGATTTGCGAGCAAATCGTTTTCCGTGTGAACGAGGAATACGAGGATACGATGAATGAATATTTCATCTTTCCCATTGCAAATGTGGAAAAGTATAAGGCAAATACCTTATTTGATGAACTGACTAGAAATGATGAACTGTTGAATGATGATACAGAAGATGCTGACGAAGAAAAAAGTGAGTTCATTGATGAAAAATTCTCGACATGGCACCGGGAGAATAAGAACGGCGAGAGTAATTCGACTTTTCTTCAATTTGAATTGGAGCAGGGAACGAAAACAAGTCTGATGGGCGGAGGGGCACGGGAAGCGGAAGATGCCGACCAAGCCCTGGCTTCCATCCAGGGTTCATCAGGGGAAAGTAAACAAAAGGAATACAATCAGCAGGAAACGCTGGAGAAGAAACAAACGAATATGGGCAAAAGTGGTGAACATCCATTTGGTGAAGAAAACAAAGACGTCGTTCAGGTAATCAAGGAAGCCAAAATGCCAACACTTACGGAAGAGAAACGCTACCGTGAATTTGTTGCGGATATCGAACCGTTCAAGAGAAAACTCTCCAGTACAATTGAAAAGACACTGGAAAATAAAAAGAACGCACCAAGAAAAGATTTGGTTTTTGGCCGCTTATCGAAGAAATTACTGCCGCTTGTTTTTGAAGAAAATCCTCGGGTCTTTTATAAAAAGAACCAGGATTCAAATGAAATGGATGCCGTATTCACATTGCTGATCGATTGCTCCGCTTCCATGCATAACAAAATGGATGAAACGAAACGAGGGGTCGTCCTGTTTCATGAAGTACTGAAAAAATTAAAGATCCCCCACTCGATCGTTGGATTTTGGGAAGATGCAAATGAAGTGAGAGAAGGATATCAGCCGAACTACTTCCATATAATCCAATCCCATTCCGATTCTCTTTATCTAAACTCAGGAGCTAAAATCATGCAGCTTGAACCAGAGGAAGACAACAGGGACGGATACAGTATCAGGGTCGCTACAATGGAATTGGAAAAAAGGCGTGAAAAAAACCGGTTCTTGCTCGTGTTTTCCGATGGTGAGCCGGCAGCAAGCGATTATGATCAAAATGGCATTGTCGATACACATCTTGCTGTTTCGGAAGCCAGGAAAAAGGGCATAGAAGTCATTGGCCTGTTTTTAGCGGATGGAGGCATCGAGGAAAGTGAAGAATTGACGATGAAAAACATCTATGGAAAAGAGCGCCTAATGATTCCGAGTGTAGCTGAATTGCCAGAGCAATTTACACCGCTGTTAAAAAAACTGCTGCTGAAGACCATATGAGAAGCGAAGTTCCCCCGCTGGTCATTTAAAACGGGCCATGCATTTGATTAGCATATAAGTGAAAAACGCAGTAGGATTCAATGGATCTTACTGCGTTTTTTTATTATCAGTAAGCGGATAGATGGATGGAAACTCGAAAAGGACAACGAATGCGATTCTTTTGTCGGGATTGGGGTAAACCATAGATGAGGAAGTGATCATTTTGATGAATTTAATTTTTATGTTGCTTTATTTTATAATCATTGTTCTTGTTATTGAAATATCGGTTACCTTGATGAAATTGACTGGATTAAAAAGCACAGTGGCCAGATTTCAGGTTATCTCCATGCTGACAGGGACTGGTTTTACAACTGACGAGTCAAAATCCATCATTGATCATCCCATTCGAAGGAAAATAAGCATGTTCTTAATTTTATTTGGTGCTTTCTCACTTGCTGTCATCATTTCATCGATCAGTACATTGCTTACAGATGATCTGCGCTTGATGGAGTTAAGCATCATTATAGGGATACTGATGGTTCTGGCCGTACTAGTGAAAGCTCCATTCCTGAATCATAGATTATCGAATAAGATGGAAAGTGCAATGTACAATCATTATGAATTATGGGAACACCCGATAGAGGAGGTCCTATTTTTAGAGGATGAAGACGTGGTCATGGAGATCGATATTTATGAGGACTCCGAATTCATAGATGTCAAAGCGTTGGACGTCATATCACATGGAGCCGACATCAATATCTTATTTATTGAAAGCGGAGAAGTGAAAATCAGGAAAGAGTTATATGAGTATAAAATCAAATTAGGCGATAACCTCTTTTTATATGGAAATAAAAAAGAGATAGAAGACACATTCTCAAAAGAAATCGAAGAGATGAAGAAGAAGAAAAGTACATCGGCGTGAAAAGGATCCCAGCCCTTATGTTAAGGCTGGGATTTTTTGAAGATGGGCATTAATGTTTTTTATTCGGTAATTTCTGAGCGGGATTCCCATTGCCTTGACGGCGGAAATTGCCTTCTTCCTTTTTCTGCTGCTCTTGAATGCTTTCAACGAATTCCTTTGAACTTTTCATGGAATGTACCTCCTCGATATTTTCTTCTTTACTATAACCAGAAGAGGTGAAATTCATGAGTCATGCATGGGATCTGACTACATTAACGGGGATAAAAGACTAAATGATGTATCCATTACACGACCACTAGCCTTGCACCACCCGAAACTCTTCGAAGTCCTTCATTATATCCTTCGAAAATTTCCGTTAAGTTTAACCCGGAAATTACAACAACGGATCCCTTTATAAAAAATATCCCTTTAAATATCACCTTTTAATGTTAGAATACATTACATTAGAATATTTGGAATATTGACAAAAATAAGGAGGGTATCTATAATTATCAATAATAATATCCATGAATAAACATTTATTGGGGTTTTGCCTATGGAACGGACAATGACTGTCCGAGAATTATGTGAGGTGCATACTCATTTACTGGACAAGGATATTCAGATTCTTGAAAACCTATCAACGAATTTATCGTTGATAGCCAATTTGAATAAAGCTAATGTGTTTATCGATTGTCCGGTGCTTGAAGGGAAGCATGCCATTGTCGTGGCAGAGGCATGCGGACATTCCGTGAAATCGGTTTATGATCATCCGGTTGTCGGGAAATTCGCCTATGAGGCTTTTGAACCGGCAGTATTTTATGTATTGCGCACCGGAAAGGACATGTTCGTGAATCGGGCATTGACTCAAGAGGGAGCAATGGTCCAGCAAAGTGTCGTTCCGATCAAGGGGGAATGCAATCGGGTCATCGCCGTTTTGATCATGGAAAAGGTGATTCATGAAGAGCCTGAAACGTCAAAAAAGTTTGATAGGCAAGATCAACAAAATTCCTTGGTTCCTGAATTTATCGAGGAGTCCATTTTCCTGATTAATAACCAAAACCGACTTGTCTATACGAATCCTGCTGCCATTAATCTAGTATCGGATATATGTATGACGGACTGTGCTTTAGGTGAATCCATTTTCGATTATTTTCCTGGCCTTGCCGATGTTCTTGCTTCAAAAGAGGACATTTTGATGAAGGAAATGAACATTGGTAAAAAGATTTTCCAAATAAAGAAATTCCATTTAGGCAACAAGAATTCCGATGAAACGTTCATCATCATCCGGGACCTGACAGAACTGCGGGATAAAGAGAGAGAGCTGATTAGCAAGTCAGTGGCCATTCGTGAAATTCATCATAGGGTGAAGAACAATTTGCAGACAGTCGCCAGTTTGCTTCGGCTGCAAATGAGGATGGGAGCCCCTGAAGAAAGCAAGCCACATTTATTGGTCAGTTTGAATCGGGTGTTAAGCATATCGTCGGTTTATGAAATCATTCTGGCAAGCAGTCAGGTCGATCATGTGGACCTGCTTGAGCTTATTAGGAAAATTGGCGATATGATCGTTCATGCGGAGGGTCATGCCCGTCAAAGCCTGAGCATTGAATATAGTGGCGGTGAGCTGCATTCCATTGATTCCGACATTGGCATTTCTGTCGCGCTGGTTGTGAATGAGCTCATTCATAATTGTGTGAAGCATGCTTTCAAGGAAGGGACGGAAGGGAAGATTACCGTATGCTTTCAAAAGGATGGTCCTGAATTGGAAATTCAAGTAAAAGATGATGGCATCGGATATTCACCGGCAGTGAAACCAACTTTAGGGCTGGATATCATCCGCATGACGGTGGAAAATGATTTGGATGGGGAGTTTTCGATTCATCGGATTAAAGAAGGTACCCTGGCTTCTGTAAGATTTCCATACAAGAGGTAGGTGGGAGATGTGGTCAAGAGGATTTTGGTCGTGGAGGATGAATCGATTGTTCTTCTTGATATAACGATCATGCTCAAGGATGCAGGCTTCGATGTGGTAGGACATGCCCGTAACGGCGAGAAGGCGATTGAATTGGCACATGCACTACAGCCGGATCTCGTTTTGATGGATATCAAAATGCCAAAAATGAATGGGCTTAAGGCTAGCGATGTGATATCCAATACCTTTCAGATTCCGGTCCTGCTTTTAACTGCATTCAGCCAGCGTGAATATATCGACGAGGCGAAGCGTGCGAATATCGTCGGATATCTTGTAAAGCCAATTACGGAGGCGAATCTGATTCCGGCAGTGGAGATAGCTTTGCAGCAAGCAGCCAATACGAAGAAGCATCAGGAACGAAACGCCCAATTGGATGAAACGCTCACAAATCGTAAAGTCATTGAAAAGGCAAAGGGAATTATCATGAAAAGGAAGAATGTAACGGAAGAAATCGCCTACAATAAGCTGAGAAGGCTAAGTATGGATAAGCAGCTTTCCATGGAGACGGTGGCACGTCGAATCATTGCAAATGATCAAAAACAAGTAAATAGATGAAGCAATGGCGCTTTGATGGACCAAATTGGTTAGGCAGGCATTTCTGCCGAGAAACCTAGTTTGGGCTATAAGAGGCGTCTTTTTTATACCCTTTTTTTAAGACGATAGGCCAAATCAAATCGGAATTCAGGGGGAATATGTATGGAGATGGTTGGTAAATTCGTAATTTATATCATTATGGTGTGTGCCGTTGTCGGTGCCATTGCATCGATTAAAGACAGTGAGCAAGGCTTGGGCAAACAGTTCATGGAAGGGCTACATACCGTTGGCCATATTTTTATCCCGGCAGCTGGGATCATGGCCTCGATTCCTTATTTATCATGGTTCATCGATACAGTTTGCGGTCCGATTTTCGCTGCGATCGGTGCAGATCCCGCCCTCGCCGCAACAACGATTTTGGCAACGGATATGGGGGGATACCAATTGGCGGCTGAGCTGCAGGAATCCTATGAAGGCTGGATCATGGCGATGATTGTCGGATTCATGTCTGGGGCAACGATTGTATTCTCGATTCCAATGGGGCTTGCGATGCTGGAGAAGCGCGATCATAAATACATGGCACTTGGTGTCATGTCAGGAATCCTGACGATTCCGATTGGCGCTTTTATCTCAAGCGTGCTGGTGGTGGCAACGAATTCCAAAGTCCGTGAAGTGATTTCCACGAATGCGGATTCTACATATGAATTCGCGTTGAGCTATTTGAAAATTGCCCTGAATCTTTCCCCTCTTCTTATTTTTGTGGTCTTGCTCGCGTTAGGTCTTTATTTCCTGCCGGATTTGATGATCAAAGGTTTCATGTGGTTTGGAAAAATATTGGATGCTGCGATCAAACTTGTACTCGTGTTTTCGATTGTGGAAATTTTCACCGGACTGTTTTCCAATGTACTTGGTGCTTGGGGGTTCCATCCGATCATGGCCGATAAGGCAGACCAGTTCCGTGCCCTGGAAACGGCGGGGTATATCGGGATAATGCTGGCAGGTGCTTTTCCAATGATTTACCTCATTCAAAAATACGCAGGCAAGCCGCTTGAAGCGATGGGCGGAAAAATCGGGCTGAGCAAAGCGGGGAGTGCAGG
The DNA here is from genome assembly GCF_043656335.1 of Peribacillus sp. NPDC056705. Taxonomy (NCBI): domain Bacteria; kingdom Bacillati; phylum Bacillota; class Bacilli; order Caryophanales; family Bacillaceae; genus Peribacillus; species Peribacillus sp. NPDC056705. The sequence continues at coordinate 69,414 of NZ_JBHTYI010000019.1, forward strand.
GATATTAGCCACGGTAGCCAATATATTGGCGATGTTCAAACTTGTTAAAGATATGCCGCCAAAGGATAAGGTCATAAACATTTCCTTCGCTGTGTGTGCGGCCTTCCTATTAGGGGATCATTTATCATTCACAGCCAATTTTCAGCCCTCCTTGATATTGCCGATCATTGTCGGCAAGCTATCTGCCGGAGCGATTGGAATCGGTCTTGCATACTGGCTGTCCGTTCCAAAAGCTTTGGAATTGGAAGAAAAGGATCGTGAAGCAGGAGTTATCGGCGTAAATGAATATAAAACGAAAAACGAGGAAGAAAACAGCAATGAAATCCAAGTGGTGTAAAACTGGGGTGTGATTTTAATGAATGAACAGGCGGAACGAATCATCAGTGCAGGAATTGATATTGGCACCAGTACGACGAAACTTGTCATCAGCGAGCTTTCGCTTAGGAATGTGGCGGGTGGCGGACAGGTGCCAAAAATCGAAATTACCGATAAGAAAATTCTGTATCGAAGTCCCATTTTCAGGACCCCGCTTTTATCCGATACAGTTATCGATATACCTGCTGTTCAAAGAATAGTGGAAAGTGAATACCATCAAGCCGGGATCACGATCGATAACATACAAACAGGGGCTGTCATCATTACAGGGGAAACGGCAACGAAACAAAATGCAGAAGAAATGATTTACCGGTTATCTGAAGCGGCGGGGGAATTCCTTGTAGCGGCAGCCGGACCGGACTTGGAGGGAATCATTGCCGCCAAGGGATCGGGTGCTCATCAACATTCCATAAAGACAAGAAAGACTGTAGCGAACATAGACATTGGCGGGGGAACGGCGAATATTGCCGTATACCGTTCCGGGATGCTTTGCGGAACTTGCACACTGCATATAGGAGGGCGTTTGGTGGAGTGGGAGGGAGCGAAGGTGAAGGTTGCCCCTTCGATAGGGAAATGGCTGAAATCAAAGGGACACTCTCCTATGAATGGTGATGGGGCAATCATCACAAATGAAATGGCGAAGGTGCTTTCGAGGTTTTTGGCTGGTTCATTCACAAAAGAAGATGAACTTCTTTTAGTGGGGAAGGAGCCATCATGGACAGGACGAATTGATGTGTTGATGTTCTCGGGAGGTGTCAGTGATTGCATCTATCATCAAGAACGGGAGGACAAAAGCTTCCGGGATATCGGTATGATGCTTGCCGCCTCTATTAAGGAAAATGAAGAATTGGCTGCATGGGAATGGGTAAAGCCCATTGAAACGGTTCGGGCGACTGTTCTTGGAGCTGGCGCACATACGACTGAAATAAGCGGTGCGACCATCGAGGTGAATGATTGTCATCTGCCCGTTCGCAATATCCCGGTCTATCGGATCGATTTTCATGATGGGATTGATGATGTAACCACGACAATGGCACAAGCCGTTCAGGATGCGCTCACAATATACGACGCTTTAAAGGAGGGCCTGAATTTTGCCTTTTATTTAACGAATTTACCCTATCAATCATTTCGGGACATTCACCAGCTCGCAGTCGCTTTTACCGAAGCTTTGATGCAAAAACCGAATCGGCAGCAGCCTCTGATCATTGTCATGGATAGTGATTATGGGAAGGCACTTGGTCAAACCATTCTAGCGAACCAACCGGATCTGCCGGTCATCTGCATTGATCAGACAGAAGTCGAACATGGTGATTATTTAGATATAGGAAGGCTGCTGCGGACAGGGGTCGTTCCGGTTGTAGTAAAAACGCTAACCTTTCACAGTTAGGAAAAGGAGGATTATACGATGAAATTATCCACTCAATACTTTGGGGAAATCCATCAATTCAAATCGTTGAAAGAAGTCATGGCCAAAGCGAATGAAGAGAAATCAGGAGATAGGCTTGCGGGAATTGCAGCGGATTCGGTCCAAGAACGGATTGCGGCGAAAGCGGTGCTTAGCGAATTGACTTTGGCGGACATCAGGAATCATCCCCTGCTCTCCCCGGAAGAGGATGAGGTGTCGCGGATCATAGATGGTCTCATCAATGGAACCATCTATCAAACCGTGAAGAATTGGAGCGTTGCCGAGCTGCGTGAATATATATTGAGTGACGAAACGACCGGCGAGGATTTAAAGCGACTAAGCAGGGGGCTGAATAGTGAAATGATTGCTGCGGCGGCCAAATTAATGTCGAACCTCGACCTTATCCATGCAGCCAATAAAATTGAAGTGCTCACCAAGAATAATAGCACAATCGGATACAAAGGAACGCTTGCTTCGCGCCTTCAGCCTAACCACCCGACCGACAATGTCGATGGCATGCTGGCTTCTTTAAAAGAAGGTCTCTCCTATGGAGTCGGGGATGCACTCATTGGAATCAACCCTGTCGATGATTCGGTCGAAAGCGTAAAGCGGTTGCTTCATGCGACACAGGATGTCATCCAGAAGTGGAACATCCCGACCCAAAATTGTGTGCTTGCACATGTGACCACGCAAATCAAAGCAGTACAGCAGGGGGCGCCTGCCGATATGATTTTTCAAAGCATCGCCGGAACGGAAACGGCCAATCGCTCTTTTGGAATTAACGCACAAATGCTCGAAGAAGCTAATGAGGTCGTGAAGGCTTATGGGACGGGCACTGGCCCGCAGCATCTTTATTTTGAAACGGGGCAAGGCTCCGAGTTATCGGCTGAAGCGCATTTCGGAATCGATCAGGTGACGCTTGAAGCCAGGAACTATGGTTTTGCCCGCTATTTTGATCCGTACATTGTCAATACGGTCGTCGGTTTCATCGGACCTGAATATCTATATAACAGTAAGCAGGTCATCCGCGCAGGATTAGAAGATCATTTCATGGGAAAAATGCATGGACTGCCGATGGGTGTGGATATTTGCTATACGAATCATATGAAGGCGGATCAAAATGATATCGAGGACTTGGGTGTACTTTTAACGGCGGCTGGCGTGAATTTCATCATCGCAACTCCGATGGGGGATGACTGCATGTTAAACTACCAGTCTTTGAGTTACCACGATATAGCGACTTTAAGGCAAACGATGGATAAGCGGCCTGCCCCATTATATGAAGCCTGGTTGGAGAAGATGGGAATTATGGAGAATGGAAAATTAACGAAGCGTGCCGGTGATCCAACTATATTTAACCATTAGGAGTGGATGATATGGGAATGAATAATAAGGAAGAATTGGATGCTTTGATGGCGAAAACCCCTGCGCGGATAGGGATAGGCAGGTCAGGGACCCGGCCGAAAACGGATTCTTGGCTGAAATTCCGTTTTGACCATGCGGCGGCCGTCGATGCTGTATATGGTGAAGTCAGTGATATTCTTTTGAAACGCTTGGATTTATTCAAGGTGAAAACGAAGGCCGATGATAAGGAAGTCTATTTACGGCGTCCGGATTATGGAAGGAAGCTTTCTGATGAAGCAAAGCGGGTGATAGAAGCCAAATGCATAAAGGCCCCAACGGTTCAAATCATCATTTCCGATGGCTTAAGTGCCAAGGCGATCGAAGAAAATGTGGAGGATGTCTATTTATCTTTCAAACAATCTTTGGCAGTGGCAGGTCTGGATACTGGTACACCTTTTTATATTGAAAAGGGCCGGGTTGCCGTGATGGATGATATCGGTGAAATCCTTGGACCTGAGGTCATTGTCCTGTTGATCGGTGAACGGCCGGGTCTAGTGAGTGCGGAATCATTGAGCGCTTATATTTGCTATAAACCACGTTTGGGCACCATTGAAGCAGAGAGGATGGTCATTTCCAACATCCATAAAGGAGGGATTCCCCCGGTTGAAGCTGGCGCGCATCTTGGCACGGTCATTCAAAAGATCCTCAAATACCAAGCGAGCGGCATGTCCCTTGTGAAGAAGGAACATGAAGAAGAAAAGCGTGAAAAACTCGGTTGAAAAATAAAAATGGAGGAGCGAATTACTCCACACAGTTTTTCGGCAAAAAGGGGTTCGGGATGGTCTCATTCAAGCCGATGATTAAGATTAGGTCGTTGATTTCCTCTCCAGGCACTCGCTTTCCGCGGACGGTCCGGAGGGTCTCATCTCGAACCATGATTTTAAAACATGACTAGACTATTATAAATGTTTTTCACTGGATCCCTTATTGGATGGAAGAAATATGCGACACTCCTGCCGAATAACTGGCTAGCCGGGACCCCACAGGCGCTTGAGCCGAGGAGGCTTGGCAGACAGTCGGCGGAAAGGGAGCGGATTTCTGAAAACGACTGAAACGCTTTTAAATAAAAAAACTGCAGGCAAACTCGCTTTATGCAAATTTGCCTACAGTCTGGGGGGAGAGAATCCCTCCTCTATTTACTTGTCCCTAAATTCCATAATCCAAACGGGTTGTAGAAGGGGTGGCCTTCTTCATATCTAAAGTCCTGAAGGCCTGTCAAAATAAAGTCGGGTGCATCTTGTTGAATGCTAAAGGTTTCGCCATTCTTAAAGATAGGCCGTTCACCTAAATGGTAATAATTAAATGTGTTTAGCAGGGCAGCCGCCTCTTTCGGACTCATTGTGTTAAGTGTCACGGCATCCGGAAGACCAAAAGCTTTCATTCCGAATGAACAATAATAATCTTCCTCTCCGATGATCGTGACAAAATGGGCATATACCGAGAGAACATCGGGGCTATGATGAAGATGCTGCCAATCTTCCTTTGAATGGGCAATTCCAGCCGTTTCTATTTTCACTGCCATTCCGCCTGCCCTTAGGATCGCTGCCCCGGCATCGATCAAATTGATTACAGTTCCGGTATCGGATACATCGGCTATTATATAAACGGTAAAGGTATGGTCATTGATTTCCTCTAATGCATTCTCCGAAAAGGCATCTTTACTGGCGTAGGAAAAGCTCTCTTTCAAAGTGGGTTCATAATCATGGATTTCAGCCTGAAAAGTAATGTTTTTATCGCTGTTATGAAAAACATTCCCGGCTAACAGATACCCTTCGCTTCGGGAAGCGACCGTTTGAATCAATTCTGTCCGGTCCTTCCATTTACCGGGTATCCCGATGATGATTTGGTTGTCCTTCATGGATCATCTCTCCTTTCCGTTCAATTCATACTATACCACTGCTGATGTTTTCCAAAGTAATTCATATAAAATAGCGCAAGAAACCGATAAATGCCAGTGAGGGATGTGCAGGACTTTTTCAAAATTATACAATTGATGTATAATATAATCTAGTAAACGTATAGCCTATCTTCAAAGGAATTCCCCTGGTGGGTTTTCTCATAGGGCCATTTCTTAATAATCTATTCGTATATATCAATGATGAAAGAGAGTGGAATATAATGGGTCGTAAGTGGAATAACATTAAAGAAAAAAAAGCGTCAAAAGATGCTAATACTAGTCGGATTTATGCCAAGTTCGGACGGGAAATATATGTAGTGGCAAAACAAGGTGAACCAGATCCGGAGTCCAACCAGGCACTAAGGGTCGTGCTTGAGCGTGCGAAAACGTACAATGTTCCAAGAGCGATCATTGACCGTGCGATTGAAAAAGCCAAAGGCGGTTCGGAAGAAAACTATGACGAACTTCGTTATGAAGGATTCGGTCCGAATGGTTCAATGGTCATCGTGGATGCATTGACAAACAACGTGAACCGGACGGCATCTGATGTGCGTGCCGCATTTGGGAAAAATGGCGGGAATATGGGTGTCAGCGGATCTGTTGCTTATATGTTCGATGCAACGGCTGTCATCGGGATTGAAGGTAAAACGGCTGATGATGTTCTTGAACTGTTGATGGAAGCGGATGTTGATGTACGTGACATCATTGAAGAAGAAGAAAGTGTCATCGTTTATGCCGAACCTGAACAATTCCATGCTGTACAACAAGCATTCAAGGATGCAGGAATCAGCGATTTTACAGTGGCCGAGCTGACGATGCTTGCACAAAATGATCTAACCCTTCCAGAAGATGCACAAGCACAATTCGAAAAAATGATTGATGCATTGGAAGATTTGGAAGATGTTCAACAGGTTTATCATAATGTAGATCTTGGTGAATGATAAAATGAGCAGACCTTTGCTATATGATCAAAGGTCTGCTTATTTTATTTGAAAGGAAAGAGCCTGTTTGCGAATCACGAAACAGGCTCTTTCCTTTTGATTATTCATTTATGGTGATTCCGGAAAGTTCACGGTCTTTCTGTACCTTTTCCAATTCCGAAATTGTGACCAGTTGATAACCTTGGTCATGCAGTTGTTTGATGATTTTTCCTGCAGCCTGGGCGCTAGTTTGATAGATATCATGCATTAATATGATACTGCCATCTTTGGCTTTGCCCATCACTTTGTTTACGATTTTCTTTTCATTCCGTTCTTTCCAATCTTCGGGATCGACATCCCAAAGTGTGACTTTCATATCCTCCATGTATTCACGCACATTATTGTTAATCGCTCCATATGGGGGACGAACGAGATTTGGCTCAGCACCTGTAGCTTTTTCTACAGCGTCTTGGGTCATTTCGATTTGACTTTTGATTTTGTTCTTGCTTAAGCGCGTCAGCTGCGGATGATCCCATGAATGGTTGCCGATCTCATTTCCTTGCTGCAGCATTTTTTGTAGAACTTCCGGATAGTGCTGTACGCGGCTTCCAAGCACGAAAAACGTCGCGTGTCCATCATACTTGTTCAGGTCTTTAAGAATGGACATGGTATAACTCGGATGCGGCCCGTCATCGAACGTCAAGGCAATGACCTTTTTTGAAGGGTCGATCCATTCATTTTGCACGGGCAGTTTGGCGACGATATGTTTCGGCTGCCATTCTTTTACACGATCCGCATTCAAATCTTGACTTTGATATGAATCTAGCAAACTATCTTTAAAAAGTTCCTTCTTGATGGCTATCGTATGGGTCTTAGTTGAATCATCAGTCTTGACGTAGAATACAAGCGTATTTTTCAAGACTGAAAAAGAATTGAAGTTGGCTGCCTTCAGTTTGTTTTCCTTTTTAATGAGACTGTTTGAAATGCCTTCTTCTTCCTTCTCCGTTAACTCTTCAAAAACAATATCGGATAAAACGGATAAATAATCAGTATCCGTGGCAAAGATGTCTTCTATGGAGAGCTTTTGCTGAGATGGAATATCATAAGTGAAGATCTGGGATCCAGACTGCTTCTTTCCTTCCACTTGCTCATATTTATCGAAGGAAATCGTAATGGTCTGTTTACTGAAATGGAGGATCGTATAAGTGAGGTTAAGCTCGGAGGCTTTTCCGTCGGATGCTTTCCATTTCTTTTCATAATCCTTAATTTCTTTCTTTATGTAGGCTTCTAGCTGCTTGTCGATATTTTCTAAATGCAGAACAGGCCTGCTGGCTGAATACCCGCCTTTCGTATTATCTTTCACATACGTTTGAATATCGGCTTCTGGGTAATTTTTATCAGTTGTATAGGCCGAAACGGTTCTTTTCTTATCAAAAGCAAGGCTTTTGATGGCTAACCCCAACGTTCCCACAGTAGCTGTTAGACAAAATAGAAAAATAAAGACTTTTTTATAATTTAATTTACTCATGATGTACTCCACCTCGATAATCATTCTACTATATAGACGCGCCAAAAGCCTTAAAAGTTTGTAAAAAATTTCATTTTTTTATTTTTATATATTTCCATGTTCATTTCCAAACTTTTAGGGCTGCACGAACGTCTATCTTTTGTACCCAGGATACGTAATTTAAATGTAAGGAGCTCTTTCATGCAATGAAAAATCTAGATATGAATCAATTAATCGCGGCCCGGATAACCGAACGGCAAGAAAATTTGTACAGACTTGCTTTTTATTATGTTAAAAACCAAGAGGATGCGCTTGATATCGTGCAGGAATCAATCAGGAAAGCGCTGGCGTCAAGCAGCAAAATCAAAGACGCTGCTTCTATAGATAGCTGGTTATATAAGATCATCGTCCGAACGGCACTGGATGTTTTGCGGAAGAAAAAGAAACTGACCGTCGCCGATGACGAAACAATAGAATACTTACGCGCAGGTGAGGAAGATCACTATCCTGACCTGGATTTGCAAAAGGCCCTTGAAGGACTTTCGATCAAGTACAAAACGGTAGTCGTTCTCCGTTTCTTCGAGGACCTGAAGCTGGATGAGATAGCGGAAGTGCTGGAAGAGAACGTAAGCACAATTAAAACGAGATTATATAAAGCGCTGCAATTATTGCGGATCAACATGACTGAACGGGAGGAAACGAAAAGATGGAAAAAAAACTAAAAGATCTGCGGGAAGAATATCTTAAAACACCGATACCAAAGGAATTGAATGATGTCGTTCAAGCGGCCTTGAATGAAAAGCCCAGAAAGAAGCCAAGGGTTGGCAGGAATATCCTCATGTCAGCTGCTGCAGCGCTTCTGATTGTGACAGCTTCCGTAAACATCAGTCCGGCAGCGGCAAAAGCCATGAGTGAAATCCCGATAGTCGATAAGGTCATCAAAGTGATTACCTTCGTCGAATGGAAAGAAGAAGCGAATAATTCCTCGGCAGTAATCAAGACGCCTGCCATATCCGGTCTAGAGAATAAACAGCTCGAAGATAGCTTGAATGAGAAATATTTATCGGAAAGCAAGCAGCTTTATAAGGAATTCACGGACTCCATGTCAAAACTGAAGGAAGGGGAAAAGGGCAATATGTCAGTGGAAAGCGGATATGTGATATTGACGGATAATGAAACGATCTTATCCGTACAGCGTTATACGGATAAGATTGCTGCTTCCAGTTCTACAGAAAGTCAATTCGATACAGTCGACAAGAAAAACGAAGTGCTATTAACGTTAAATAGCTTATTTAAAGATGATCGTTATCTTCAGGTGATTAGTGAGAACATCAAGGAACAGATGAAGCGCCAGATGGCTGAAGATCCGGAAAAGATATATTGGGTCGAAGATGATGATCTTACTGCATTTAAAGGCATTGATGAAAACCAAAACTTTTATATAAATGAAGATGGCAAGCTAGTCATCGCCTTTAACAGCTATGAAGCTGCGCCGGGATATATGGGGGCCGTCGAGTTCGTCATCCCGACAAAGGTGCTGACAGACCTCCTTGTGGGCGATCAATATATCCATTAAAACGGCCTTACTTGTAATTCTTATGATGGGCGGGAGGTTTTTAAAACGGCAAAATACCCATTAAAAAAGACGAACCAACGTTACTTGTTTACAGTAACCTTGGCTCGTCTCTTTTTTGTTCGAATTTCATCTGGTCCAGCTCCAGCCTCATTTTTTCCGTCTCCATAAGAAAGTTTTCATGCTTCAGTTTTTCAAGTTCCAATTCAACTTGCAGCATTTTGTGTTTCGTCTTTGACTGTTTTTCGAAATGGCTTGTCAGTATGGCGATTATAGGGATGGAAAAAATCAGCACAACGGTTATGATCCCGAGCATTATGTGCCTCCTCATTTTTGGTTATATCTATTATACGGTGTATTTAACAGATGAAGTGGTTTTTTTTAAAATGATTCTGCCTATTTTTCCGATTCTCCTTGCATGTTCTTGGCAACCAAAGTGGTCTGAAACGTAATACCATTGGTGAAGTTAGGGTAATATATCTTTGATGGCAGCTCCCTATTAGACTATAAGGTGTTTCTTCCTGAGAAATACAGGCTTTGGTATGTAGGGAGGCAACCTCTTCTATAG
>NZ_JBHTYI010000020.1:0-77550 GCF_043656335.1 Peribacillus sp. NPDC056705
ATATTTATTTTTGAGTATAAATTTTCTCACATATATTAAAAAGTTCTTGAAATTTTATAAGTTTCAGGGCCTTTAATTGCTGAGAATGCAACTATAAATATTCATTACCTTAAACAACTTCTTTTTTTTCATTCCGATCATAGATCTTTTCTGGAGTAATAATTGTTTAAAATCGCCAATCGTATTCCATGAAAGGGCCATTTAATGGAATACCACTTGGATATTATTTTATTAATTAATTGTGTAGTAATGTACTTAAAACACGGGAGGTTAGAGTTTATAGAATATTAGGGGGAGTAGTTAGTGTCGAACCATGAAAACGAAGAAATGCTAGCAGGAAACCCATATTTTATGATAAATAAGAAGAATCCATTTTGAAAAAGGATTGATCAAAATGGATTCTTCTTCAGCAGATTTAAGTTTGATCATTTTCTACCTGTGATCTTCATCAATCGCGCCTACCCAAAGAGACAAAACTCAGCGACCGCCACAGTGCTCGATGGGATTTTGGCCTTTACGACTCAAGCGGAATTAGTCCCTTATGCAAGGCGAAGCAATTCTTTAAGGTCTGAATCTCGGGGTTGAGCATTCTGGTCTCTGCAAGATCACGCAAATCGCAGTAGTATTCGTTAAAGTCGCGATAGAACTGGTATGTGTTTGACATGATCTCCACACCCAGGAAGCCAGAGCTGCGATACACGTTAGCCGCCCCCATCGTTGTATTCCACCGGCTGGCCCAGGGCCTTGCTGAATGCGACCGCCATCTCCTCACCAGTTAGGTGGCCGCCCAAATAATTACTACTCTATAACACTATTTACACAAATCCTGAACAAATTTAGGGAGAACAAATGATGCTTTATGCAATTCAGGCGTGTAATACTTTGTGTCAAGATCAAAGAGACGAGAGACATTTACATCCAGTGGATCATGTGTCTTCGCTCCAAGCGTAAATGTCCACAATCCACTCGGATATGTTGGAATATTACAAGTATAAAGGCGAGCAATCGGGAAAATCTCTTTTGTATCATGAATCGCATCTCGTATTAGATCCCCTTTAAACCAAGGATTATCTGTTTGGGCCACGAAGATGCCGTTTTCCTTTAATGCCTTTGATATTCCCGCATAAAACCCTTTAGTAAATAAATTAGCAGCTGGCCCTACAGGCTCGGTGGAATCGACCAAAATGACGTCATATTCATCTTCACTATTTAGAATATGCATAAAGCCATCACCTACACTAAGCTCTACGCGCGGGTTTCTGTACTCAGAGGCGATATTGGGTAAATACTGCTTTGAATATTCCACTACTTTCTCATCGATTTCAACTTGAACAACATTGGTAACGCTTGGGTGTTTCAATACCTCCCGAATCGTTCCCCCATCACCGCCGCCAACAACGAGCACCTTTTGTGGATTAGGATGAGTATACAATGGAACATGAACAATCATCTCATGATAGACAAATTCATCCTTTTCGGTGGTCATAACCATTCCGTCAAGTAGAAGCATATTACCGAATTCTTCGGTTTGAATCATGTCCAATTGTTGATACTCTGTTTTCTCGGAGTGAAGGGTTTTATTAACTCTTACTGTAATACCAAAAGACTCGGTTTGTTTTTCTGTAAACCATAATTTCATATTAGTTTTCTTTTCCTTTCTATATTTTTTATTTATATGATCAGACATAAGATAAATGAACTCTAAGCAGCTGGCACTGCTTAGAGTTCATCTATCGGATCATACAGAATTGAAAATTCTATTAAATTTGTCTATATTCACTCTTTAATGATACCTCACAATAAACGATAGTTCATTGGCGGCTGGTCCTCCGACGTCGAGATAAGGAACCTGATATATAGACAAAATCAAGCTTTTTCTCACCCCGTTATACCATCTTATTAGAGTGATAGATATAATATAAACCTTTGTGTTTCACAAAGGTCAAGATTTTCTAGTTGGAATTTGAATTTCAAATATAACTTATCTACAATCGTTATCCTCTATTGAAATACCATAAACATTCGAAATAGACAATTATTTAAATAAATATTTTTTATGATATCGCCTCTATATTTATACATATTCAGGAAACTAAGAAAAGATAAAACGGAGGAAAATCACTTTATATCCTCACGCTTTCAAATTTAACAGACTAATGCTTCTTTATGAAGTTCAGCTCTTGATGATCGCTGAGTGCAGCCCGGTTTTTCTCTTTTTCTTTTAAAACAAAACTAAGCAAGTCTAATGAGAGACGAGCTGCCACTTGTCCAGTTATTCCCGTATGATCGTAAGGAGTAGCTACTTCTACCATATCAAAACCGATAACTTCTCCTCTTTTTGCAATTCCATGGAGTAATTCGTTGACTTCATCATAAAGCAGGCCTCCAGGAGAAGGTGTGCCTGTCGCAGGGGCGATCGATGGGTCGAGGCCATCAATGTCCATGGTAATATAATATTTTTCACCTGCTGGAATAAGTTCCAGAACCTGTTCAAATCCCATCTTTCTCATTTGGCGGGGAGACAAGATGACACTTCCGTATTCTCTGGCAGCATCGACATCTTCTTTTTTACTGCTGCTGATTCCACGAATGCCCAATTGGAAAATCTTTTGAACATGATTCATTTCAGATAAGCGGCGGATGCAGCTTCCATGTCCAACCCGCATTCCTGAACGGTGATCTGCCCAGTCTAAATGCGCATCAATCTGGATCACATGAAATGGCCCGAGTTCATCCAAGCCCTTTCCTACTGGAATTGTAATGGAATGATCTCCACCTAAAACAACCGGCATTGCACCTTTTGAAACGATTTTTCGAATGGCTTCTTCCGTATTATCATGGGATTGCATCATATCCCCATGTACCATGTCTACATCACCGCAATCAACAACTTTCCATTTTGGGCCAAGATACATGATATCATTTTCAATATCATAGGCTCCATCTAACCCGAAACTATATAATGTAGAGCCTTCTCGAATTCCTCTTGGGCCCATTCTTGCGCCAGACTTCCATTGTGTTCCCATATCATTTGGAACTCCAATTACAGCTACATCTGCATCTAGCTGGTCTAAATCAGGACATACGGGATATTTCCCGAAAGTACAGATTCCGGTAAAAGGTAAATTAAGATGTTGTTTTTCATTATTCGACATGTGCTTTGCCTCCCACTTATATTACTTACTCGTTCATATATGCAAGCTTCATGCAAACCTATAAAACTAGGCAAAACGGAATTGTTTAGTCAATAATGACTACCAGGAACCAACATATTTTCTAATTACTCGTTTATCTCTACTTCTAAATTTCTAATGATCAAACCACTTGGTTGGTTCAACTTCTAAATTAATATTGATTTGTTTTACCTCACTAAACTCATCTAAACCAAAAGTTCCTAACCCCCGGCCAATTCCGCTTTGCTTATAGCCTCCCCACGGTGCTTCATTGTAAGCTAGATTGTAAGCATTAACCCACGTAATTCCGGCTCTTATTTTCTTAATCACTCGTAAAGCCATCGCACCGTCTTGTGAAAATACACCTGCTGCGAGGCCATATGGGGTATCATTGGCAAGCTGGATGGCTTCTGCTTCATCTTTAAACTTTTGCACAGTCAGTACCGGACCGAATATTTCTTCCTGAACAATTCTCATGTCAGGTTTAGTGTCAACAAATATCGTCGGCTCAACAAAATAACCATTTTCAAGTCCATCGCTTATGATACGCTTGCCTCCGCAGGCTAGTTTCGCCCCTTCTTCTATACCTAATTGAATATAGTTGAGCACCTCATTCATATGGTCTTCACTGACAAGCGCCCCCATTTCTGTAGACGGTTGATCGCCAGGGCCGACCCGGATTTTTTTCGCCTTCTCTACCAGTCTCTCGATAAACTTGTCATGAATGCTCTCTTCAAGCAGTAAACGAGATCCTGCATTACAAACTTGGCCGGCGTTGACAAAAATCCCATATAAAGCATAATCCACAGCTGTTTCAAAATCTGCATCCGCGAAAACAATATTAGGTGACTTGCCGCCTAATTCGAGTGCAATGTTTTTAATATTTCCAGCTGCTGTTTTCATGATGTTTCTGCCTGTTTCTGTGCTGCCAGTGAACGAAACCATATCGACTTTATCGCTTTCCGCTAGTTCATTTCCTACTGTTCCCCCGCCGCCCATAACTAGGTTGGCTACGCCATCCGGTATGCCGACTTCTTGGATAATCTCAAATAATTTAACAGTCGTAATCGGAGTGATCCCGGCTGGTTTAAACACAATCGTATTTCCTGCAGCAAGGGAAGGGGCAATTTTCCAGGCTCCTGTCAGTAAAGGGAAATTCCATGGAGCGATTAGTCCGCATACCCCTACCGGCTCCCGAACAACCATAGCCTGTACAGGACCCGAAACTGGGTATGTTTGTCCATCGGGTTTAGTGACTAAACCCGCATAATATCGAAAACAATCCACTGCATCCGCAATGTCAAATTCCGCTTCTCTAAGAGGTTTTCCGGTATTCGCTGTTTCAAGCTGGCTAAGCTCAGATGCACGTTCTTCAAGTGTCTCCGCTATTTTAAATAAGTAGGAAGCCCGTTCTGAAGCTGGCAGATCTGACCAAATCCCGGAATCAAATGCGGTTCGCGCTGCATCAATGGCCATTCGGGTATCTTCTGCATTTCCCTTGGGAGCATCTGCAATGACCTTGCCGTTAGCAGGGTTTACAACTTGACTCTTTTGTTTACTTAAAGAATCCATCCATTCACCGTTTATGAACATTTTCAGATTTAACACTTTAAAAACACCTCCAGTTTTTATGTAAGCCATGGTGGCCGCCCAATTAAAACTCCTATCAAGCTGACCACCGATTCAAAAACTCTTAATCCACATTAACACTTAATAACTCGACACATCTTCATTCCATTGAGGAACATTTAGAATTGGTCATGTCAAATTTTCTAAATCGATCTATATAGTTAAATTAATGTTGTGTTTTTCGCCTCATAAGTCTTTTGGAATAATGCCAAATAATCCTCGCGTGTCACTTTTCTTGAATTCGTCTGTGTACATAAATGAACTGCTGCCCCTTCAGCAAGGAATGGGAAATCTTCAGGATTGACATTATTTAAATCTCGAAAATCAGGAATGCCAATTTTACGAGCAAGCTCTTTTAACAATACAACACCTTCATAGGCAGTTTCCTCAATGGTTTTACCCTCTTTATTTGCTCCAAGTTTTTCAGCTACAATTGCATGCTTTTCAAGGTTTGAAGGAATATTAAATTCAAACACATGTGGAAGAAATATAGAATTTGCTACCCCATGTGGAGTATCATAAAGACCTCCAAGTGGTTCAGCCATAGCATGTACAGCACCAAGATCCGCGTGATTAAATGCCATACCTGCAATTAAACTGGCTACAAGCATATTTTTCCGTCCTTCTAAGTCGTTCCCATTTTCTACAGCTAACGGAAGGTACTTAGCAATTAATTCAATTGAATAAAGACTGAGAGCATCTGAAATTGGTTCAGCAATATTGCTGGTATAAGCTTCGATAGCATGTGTAAGTGCATCCATTCCAGTAGCAGCCGTAATAGATTTAGGCAGAGTTAGAGTTAATTCAGGATCCAAAATTGCTAGTTTCGGAGCCAATCTAATGTCAAGTATAGCCTCTTTCTGTTTTGTAACTGTATCTGTAATGACAGAGCCTGTTGTAACTTCACTTCCAGTACCTGAAGTTGTAGGAATACAAATAAGTGGAGTGATTTCTTGATCTAGTAAATTTACACCGTAACGCTCTCTAAGCTCTCCTCCATGGGTTAAAAGTGTACCAATTGCTTTGGCTGTATCCATTGAACTTCCTCCGCCAAGACCAATCAAAAGATCTATTTCCTCGTCTTTAAATTGCTCATAGGCTCTTTGACAATCTACATCTTTTGGATTAGGAGTAATTTCATCAAAAACAATATAATTGACACCTTCTTGGTCTAACGAATCTGTAACCTTTTGCAAAATTCCAGTTTGCGCTAGTCCTTTATCGGTAATAAGAAGAGCCTTTTTTCCTCCTAGCTCTTTTGCTCTTTTCCCAATATTTTTAACTTTTCCGGCTCCAAACTCTATAGAGGTAGGAATATTGAAATTAAAATCCCAGATCATCATTAATTTCCCCTTTCAATTTTTCAAATAGTGTAATAGTATAGTGACTCACTCTCTTTTACTCTTTTATATCTACTTTTCAATTTTTAATGGTCAAACCACTTAGTTGGCTCTACTTCTAAATTAATGTTAATTTGTTTTACCTCACTAAACTCATCTAACCCAAAAGTTCCTAACCCCCGGCCAATTCCGCTCTGCTTGTATCCTCCCCACGGTGCTTCATTGTAGGCTAGATTATAGGCATTAACCCATGTAATTCCGGCTCTTATTTTCTTAATTACTCGTAAAGCCTTCGCACCGTCTTGGGAAAATACACCTGCTGCGAGGCCATATGGGGTATCATTGGCAAGCTGGATGGCTTCCGCTTCATCTTTAAATTTTTGCACAGTCAGTACCGGACCGAATATTTCTTCCTGAACAATTTTCATGTCAGGTTTAGTGTCAACAAATATCGTCGGCTCAACAAAATAGCCATTTTCAAGCCCGTTGCTTGTGATCCGCTTGCCGCCGCAGACTAATTTCGCCCCTTCTTCTATGCCAAGTTGAATATATTTGAGCACCTTAATCATATGGTCTTCACTAACAAGAGCACCCATTTCTGTAGACGGTTGATCGCCAGGGCCGACTCGAATCTTTTTCGCTTTCTCTATCAATCTATCGATAAACTTGTCGTGAATGCTCTCTTCAAGCAGTAAACGAGATCCTGCATTACAAACTTGACCGGCGTTGACAAAAATCCCATATAAAGCATAATCCACGGCTGTCTCAAAGTCCGCATCGGCGAAAACGATGTTAGGTGACTTGCCGCCTAATTCGAGTGCAATGTTTTTAATATTTCCAGCTGATGCTTTCATGATGCTTCTGCCTGTCGCTGTACTGCCAGTGAACGAAACCATATCGACTTTATCGCTTTCCGCTAGTTCATTTCCTACTATTGCACCACCACCCATAACTAGATTTGCCACGCCATCTGGTATGCCAACTTCTTTGATGATTTCAAATAGTTTAACAGTCGTAATCGGAGTTACCTCGGATGTTTTAAACACAACCGTATTTCCTGCAGCAAGGGCAGGGGCTATTTTCCAGGCTCCTGTCAGTAAAGGGAAATTCCATGGAGCGATCAGTCCACATACCCCTACCGGCTCTCGAACAACCATAGCCTGTACAGGGCCGGAAACAGGATACGTTTGGCCGTCTGGTTTGGTGACTAAACCGGCATAATAACGAAAACAATCCGCTGCATCCGCAATGTCAAACTCTGCTTCTCTAAGAGGCTTTCCGGTATTGGCTGTTTCAAGCTGGCTAAGCTCAGATGCATGTTCTTCGAGCTTCTCCGCTATTTTAAATAAATAGGAAGCCCGTTCCGAAGCCGGTAAGTCTGACCAAATCCCGGAATCAAATGCGGTTCGTGCCGCATCAATGGCCATCCGGGCATCTTCTGTATTTCCAAGGGGAGCCTCTGCAATGATCTTGCCGTGTGACGGGTTTACAACACTGCTCTTTTGTCTACTCAAAGAATCCATCCACTCACCGTTTATAAACATTTTCAACTTCAACAATTTGAAATACCTCCAGTTCGTTATTCTTGCTTTAACGATCTTACACCCGAAATAGATAACGCTTTCATTTTTCTTTATTTTCTAAAAGTTAATATCCCAATCGGTTACATATTGCCTTTTACTAAAAAAACGGATTACAAGTCTTCTACCTTTTGAGAAATTATCTCTTCATCTTGAGACATTATCTCTTCATCAAAATGAAACTCCGGAAGGGGCTTGCGAAAAAATTTTGTCATATAAAGAAGATATGCCAAACCACATACCAGCCAGATTCCTCCAAAGATCAATGCCTCCATTTCTAAATGTGACCATAACCACAAAGTAAATGCTGCACCTATGAGCGGTAAAAATAGATACCGTATGTAGTCGTTAAAAGAACGTTGCTGATTTCTTATAAAATAATGGGCGATGACAGATAGATTAACGGATGTAAAAGCAATGAGCCCCCCAAAATTGATAAACTTGATGACTTGCTCCAGGGTTAACAAGATACCTAGTAAAGAAATTATACCTATCACGATAATGCCGTGTGACGGTGTTTTAAATTTGGGATGAATATAACCAAATAGATTTTTAGGCAATACAGAATCCCGTCCCATGACATATAACACACGTGATGCGCTTGTAATTGCAGCAACTCCCGAAGAGAAGTTCCCAACAATTACCGCAGTAATAAATAATGATTTGAATAAATTTCCTCCAACAAGGATCGTAATTTCTATAGCTGCAGAATCAGCGTGTTCGAACGAAAAACCCGGCTGCACCAATTGTGCTAAGTAAGAAGAGCCAATGTATAAGACCCCTATAAACAACAGCATTATGATAATTGCTTTTGGGATAGTTTTTTCGGGATTAATTGTTTCCTCTGACAAGGTAGTAAGTGAGTCAAAACCGAGGAAACTAAAACAAAGAATTGAAGCTCCTGCTAAGATGGAGGACAAGGGAACCTCTGAATTAAACAATGATTTACTTGAGAAAAAAGTGCCTGTCCCTACTCCTTCTAATAAACTTTTAACGGTTAATATCCAGAAAAAACAAACGAAAATGATTTGAGCAATAACGAAAATTTTACTTGCGGATGCTGATATCGTTACACCTAGAATGCTCGGTACCACTATGATGGCAGTCAAAAGAATAATCCACACATAATGCGGAATCCCTGGAAACACTGCATGTAAAAAGACAGCGGACATCAAGCACGTCACCATAGGTGTTAAGATATAATCAAGCATAATTGTCCAACCGACAAGAAACCCCATTTCAGAATTAATAGATTTTTGAGTAAATGTATAAGCTGAACCTGAGATAGGGTATGCTTTTGCCATCTTTCCATAACTGAGCGCTGTAAACAGTATTGCTAGAAATGCAATACTGTATGCACCCGTAATTACACCATGAGAGGTTACGGCAGCTATTCCGTAGGTATTAAAAAATACCATGGGGTTATTCCAAGCAATCCCTAAAAAAACAACCTGTGACAAAGTAAGCGTTCTAACAAGCTTCTTACTTTCCATAAATCAGCTCCCCCCTATTTACAAAGAATACTCAGATGATTTAGAATATTTTGTATCTTGATTATAAAGGTTTTTGTTACACAAAGGTCAATAGCTGTATTATATTATTTAAGGAGGTGTTTAAACTGAAAGAAAAGTTAACCATTGGTGAGATGGCAAAGTTACGAGGGATGACTTCGGAGACCTTGCGCCACTATGATCGGATTGACTTATTCAAGCCACAATATATCGATCCACACTCGGGGTATCGCTACTATTCTATTTTCCAGTACGAGGTTTTAGGGACTATTAAAGAGTTACGGCAACTTGGATTGGGTACGGACGAAATAAAGGATTATTTCAATGAACGCAATTTTAGTAAGTCTTTGGACTTTCTTAAAGCCAAACACGCAGATCTTGTTTCAAAGCTAAACGCATTAACTGATTTGGAGGAAAATATTCGGGAAAAAATTGTTTACTTAGATCAAGTAGCAAGAGAAAAGGAACTTCAAACGGTTATGTTCCGCGAAATAGGACGCAGGAAGTTAATTACATTGAATGAAAAAATCAATAATAATTTGGAACTCTGTTATGGTGTTCTAAGGCTGGAAAATATGCTTGCTGAGAAGACACCGATTCTGGCCAGCAACAGGCTAGGAATTCTTATTCAGGAGGCGGATCTTAGATCTAAACGTTTTGAAGAACCATCAGTCATTTTCATTGTGGCAAAAAGTAAAGAAAAAATACCAAAACAGTACCAAAGGATCGTTCCGGCGGGGTTATTTGCGTGTATCCGTTATAACGGAGAATTATTATGGAACCGACGCGAAAGCTTGAGTAAAATATTGGATTATCTTGATGAAGGTGGTTATCAAATTACCGGCGATGCGCTGCAAATTATGCATGTTGATATTACGATCACAGATAAACCAAACGAGATTACCTTTGAAATTCAAGTTCCCGTTCAAAAGGTCTGACCTATTTTCGCAGGACAAATGTTTATGTGTATGGTTTAGACGAAAGATATAGGAGAAGTTTTGATATGGAATTGAACTAGCTAATGGCTAGTTCTTTTTTTAGAAGGGATGCCAACAAAGAAACCACTAAATGGGAATCTTCATTCATAAACACCCGAACCCCCATATTAGCGTAAATAAAAAGAATCCATTTTGAAAAAAGATTGATCGAAATGGATTCTTTTTTTGTGATTCAGTATACAGTTATTATAAGATAGTTGATTTTTTTAGTAAGTCTTATAGAACTAAACCAGCTATTAGGATGTCAATATCTTTCTCTAAATTTTCATTTCCCTTATGATATACTATTTTTGTCCATGGCAAATAAACCTCCAAAACCCTTTTGGAAGGATTTTTCTCTGTTTCACAAAACCGTTAATTATGCTAAATATAGGAACGTTTCTTTTCTCGTTAATAGAGCATAAATCCAATGAAGCAACTTATTCATACAGGCAACGATGGACACTTTGGCCGGTTTTCCTTCTGATTTTTTCTTATCATAGAATGCTTTAAGCATTTTGTTCCTTGAACTTCTTATGCCGCATAGTACGGCAAGATACAGAGAATGACGTAGTCTGCTCGAACCCCTTTTAGTCATACGATTAATGGTTGCCGTAAACTTACCCGATGAGTCAACACTTGGATCCACTCCAGCGAAGGCCACCAGTTTTTTCGGATGATTAAATCGATCGATTTCACCCATTTCAGAGATAATCGTGGCTGTGATTTTTTCTCCTATACCGGGAATCGATTGGATGATCTTATATTCTTCCAGTTCATTTGCCAGGGCCATATGCATAAAAAAAAGACCGTCAAATGACAGTCTTGAGCTTTCGAAATTGCTCCAGATAGTTTAAGAAAGTTTAAAGAATTACGCCTGATACATCTCCTTTCAATACTTCTTTTTCATTCTGATTTTTACATAAAAAGGATGCAACAAAAGCTGTCCTATTATTTTCTTGCCTTTCGTATTTCTCAATTCTAACTTTACAAACTATTGTATCTCCCGTAAAAACAGGTCTTAAAAACTCAAAACTCGTACTACGAGCCAGTACGTTATTATCTCCAGCTACTTTTGTTGGCAGAGTTGCCGTTAATAACCCTTGAATGACAAGTCTTCCTTGTTCATCTGGGGTTATATGATGAATCCCTTCATCACCTGAAATCTCAGTAAATAATTCAACATCTCTTACTGTAAAAGTTCGTTCAAACGTAATTATGTCTCCTACTTTTAATGACATTTTAATCTCCCCCACTGTCTGGTTATTAACAATGTAAATATTACACAACACCAGATTTTTTAAGGTGATATATTCCACAAAAATTCAAGGAATCCTTCTTCCACTAACTGCCCCTTTAGCATTCCTGTAGAGCGTTAAATATCGGCTTTGAAAAAAACAGAGCCCCTCAGTATGATGAGAGAACACACAAACCAAAACTCATCTTAAGGAGGAAGCCCTACTATGAATTTTAAAATGCAAAACAAACAAAATCAACTAATTGAAAGAATCACGAATCGTCATCTTGTTGTAGGAATTAATATTGCACAACAATTTCATGTTGCTCGAGCAGTTAACTATCGAGAAATTGTGGTCGGTCATCCTTCTAACCTTTTAAAATAACGATGGGGGTTTACTAAATTTCTAAGTTGGATTAAAGAACTTAAACGAATAAACCGTTTAGACACTGCCATCGTGGGCATGGAACCTACCGGTCATTACTGGTTGAATCTATCAAAATGGTTATTTGAACAAAACGTTGAAGTTGTTACCGTAAATCCGCACCTTGTTAAAAGGAATAAAGAGAACCGAGATAATACCCAATCTAAAAGCGATAAAAAGGACGGTCTCGTCATCGCTGATGTAGTGAAAAATGGCTATTATACATTGATTCATCATAGCCCAGAATCCATAGAAAAACTTCGAGTCCTTATGTCTAACAGGGACATGATCGTTAAACGGCTGGTCAGCTCAATCAACCAAATAAATCGCTGGATAGATATCGTCTTTCCTGAACTACGACAAGTCTTCAAAGATGTAACAGCTAAGGGAGCAATCGCAACCCTTCGCTTATTTCCCACTCCAGTCGAACTACGTTCGTTACAGCCTCAAGATATCATTATGGGATGGAAATCAGTGATGAAAAGACATGCAGGTGTTCCAAAGGCTCATTCACTGATCCACTTAGCGAACAAATCGGTTGGTACAAAAAAAGCTCTTGATGCTTATAAACTTCATTTGAAGCAATTGCTTGAGTAATACGATCTTGCGAACGTCCAACTTGAAGCAGTTGAACAGGAAGTCGCAAACATACTCATGAAAATTCCTTATGCTGAAAAAATACTAGCGATTAAAGGACTTAGCACGAGTACTGGATGTAATGAACAAAAGAGCAATGACCCGTTCCGTTAGCAAAACTGGCCTCCCCCCCTTGGATAGGCATGACGAAAGAATGAAAGGGCATATGAATATGACCCGTTGAGACATGGGAGGGAAAGCCTCCAAGGGCAGCGTGGAGAATGCGTGCAGCATATATAATAATATGGGATTTTCAATAGATCCCCTATTTCAATCTGCCCTTATCTTATCAAAACGGTCCTATCTCTTTCGTTCATCTAAAGCAACCTATACCATGTGGTTTGAAATCCTCCGAATAAGCGAGTATTCGTGAGCATTATCTATTAAACTGAGGGAGTTCATTAAGCAAAAAGGCCGCCAAATGGCAGCCCCGGATCTCAACTAACGCACCTAGTCAATTTAAGAATTTTCTATTTCGAATTTTAAATTTTATGATGAAGCAAAAGGAGACTCTAAACACTTAGAATTAGAAAATGAGCAAACTCTATATCCAGTCATGAATCCTAATTGTTATGTTGAGTTAAGAAAAGATCATTTTATTGACCTTTTAAAAGAATACTATAAAGAATATCTACAAGATAAAGAGGTTTTAACATTTGGCTCACTTTGTTATAGAGTTAAAGAAGCCAATGTGGACGTATTGATTTTAGAATAAAGTAAAAAAAGCCTGCGATCCTTGTTATTTAAGGAAGTAGGCTTTCTTTTTTTGCATATAACGTGGAACGCTTGTAGTTTTTACAATGTCATTCACACTCATTCCGTTTGTTTCACGTTCATTATATAGCTTAATAGCTCGTTTTAAAGTCTTTTCATCTTATCCTGGTTTTCCCATATGTTTCCCTTGCCCTTTTGCTCCTACTAGATTTATATTAAATACTTTTTTCGTTCTTATTATTCGATTTCTCTTGATCTGCCTCATCATCTGAAACTAGATCTCGTGTTGAGTTTTTAAATTCCTTTAATGTTGAGCCAACTGCACGACCTAGTTCTGGCAATTTTGATGGACCGAAAACGATAAGTGCAATTACAAGAACTAGTATTAATCCGGGAATTCCTATATTTTGAAACATTAACGTTGACCTCCAATTGTTCATTTTAGACTTTTAATCTTTTAACCTAAATTGTTAGAAGATCCTTGTCATAAGATCTTTTTAAGAAATGGTGAAAGTTATTATTACTACTATTCTTTACTACCAACAGTGAATGTTTTTGAAGCAACAGCGTCATATCCGCTGCCATAGAAATAGATAAATTTATAAGTTGAACCTTCCTTGAATCTTGAAGAACCACTTCCTTTATGAGTAAATTTAACTGTTCCATTTGTCGGGTTAGTATACATCCACCAAATTGCAGCGATATCTCCTGGTTTTTCATTTACTTCATATAAACCTATCCAATCACTTTTCGGAGCTCTTGCATTTTCTACCGTAACTTCTACTGTATCTTCTACTCCTTTTAATACATCTTTAGATAAAGTAATCGTTACATCTTTTACTACACCGTCCAGCGTTTTCCCTAATACTTTTAAAGAGTTATGGCTTACATTTTCGTATGCATCAAGAGCATGTACTTCAATCTCATAGGTTGTATTAGGCTTTAATTCTCCGACTGGCAATGTTAAAGGGTTAGGCACAGGATCTTTGTAGAATTCTGAGAATGCAAGAAACTCATTGGCTACTTCTTTTGTTTCTGCATTTCTTGCCACTACCTTATAGTCGTGTACAATAAGGTCATCTTTCGCTTGAGTCAACATAATTGCTAGGCTTGTAACGGTCGTCTTATCATGATCGATAGAGATCATGGCATTTTTTGTAAAGAAAGGAGCCTTATTGTCTCGATCCTCAGTATATTTAAATTTGTCTTTCTTAGCAGGAAGACTAATTTCGAATGGTTTCCCTGTCCAATCATTGTTATGTATATCACGGCGTTTAATGATTAATTTATTGTTGTAAACTTCTACAATCAAAGCTTGATTTAGGAAACCTGCCCCCTCAGGTACTTCTCCTTGAATTCTTCCACCATCTATCCACAAATAGGCACCTGTAGAAGTTCCGATAGTCGTAAAATCTTTTTGATGAATGATTCTAGGGTCATCTAGTGGATAGTGTGTGTGACCAGAAAACGTGACGACTTGCGGATATTCTTTCAACGTATCGTAAAAAAGGTCTCTATTCTGCGAGAAGCCCCATTCGCTTCCATAAATGGTTCCTTTGATAGGCTGGTGATGGAAGACAAAAATTGGTTTTTTCGGATCATCAGCATTTGCTATCTTTAATTGTTCACCCATCCATTCAATTTGATTCACTGAAAAGGTCCCAGATGTGTTGCCATCTTCCGTAGCAAGAACAATGAAATGGTAACCTTTGATTACCTTATGATAGAAATGCGATTCCATCCCAGTTTTCTCACAGAACCGTTTTTGAGAATCAGCTGCTGATAAACCATTCCAGTAGTCATGGTTTCCAATCGCAAACATAGAAACTGCTTTTGATTGCTTTCGTGGATTATAAGCAGACATAAACTTATCATATTCTAATTCAGTTCCCAAATCCGTTAAGTCTCCAACAACGACAAAAGCATCTTGCTTAGGAGCAACCTTATTTAACTGTTCTAATGTAGTAACAAACTTATTTAAAAAATCATCGCTCTGACGTTGAATATGAATATCGCTTATAACAGGAAAAACGAGATCTGGTTTATTGCTAAGTGAATTAAAAACAGAAGAGCTAGATGCTGCACTCACAGGTAAACTAGTTAACGAGTTTACTAGAGTTAATCCTAAAGTCATTCCTGCAATTTTAGTTGTCCCCTCCAAAAAGGTCCGACGATCCATCCCCTTTTTTAGAAGATCATCTTGTAACGATTTATCATTTTCATGGTTCAATTCATCGTTTTTCATTATTTTTCACTCCTCCAAATGATAGATAGGCAATTTCAAGGAAACTGTTAATATATAATTTTCCGAAAACTAAAGAAACGATGGTTACTGACAAAAATTATTGTTGGGGAAACCCTTAAAACAACCCATTCACTAATTGGTGCATTAGTTTTTCTTAATCATTACTTGGATTGTGTCTTTTCTTCTTTCTCGTCTGAAGAAATCAAATCTTTAATAGAGTTTGTAAACTCTATTAATGTGCTGCCAAAAGCACGTCCATTTTCGGGCAACTTAGAAGGGACAATTACGATTAAAGCAATGATGACAATTAACATTAATCCTGGTACGCCGATATAAGGGACACCCCCCTAGAATAGGGAATACGTGACAATAGACACCACCTCAAAATAATAACTTAAAAGGTAACACACTCACACAAATTACCTCTTGCATAACAAATAATACACAATCTGTATTGGTTTTCTGTAAATATAGTGTAAGTTAATGTTGTTTTTATGCAAAATTACACTAAATCACACAATTACACATAAATAGCTGATAGTGGATTTTATTTCGTGGCTGAAAAAATAAAAGATTTATTTGCTACTTGAAATTTGAGGAGAGAAGATGAAATGAGATAAACTGAGTTTAAGCAATACATAAAAAAAGGAAAGTAGACGGCTACTTTTCCTCCAAATTAATCTTATTCACAATTTCAATACCTTCTTTTTTATATTTCCGCAGTACCTTTTCGGATAGATTTGAATCAGAAATAATACGGTCAACCCTTTCAAAATGGCAGACTCTCAATAATGAGGCAACATCAAATTTACTGCTATCCGCTAGCACAATGCAACTTTGAGAATTCTCAAGCATTTTCTTTTTCACTTGGTACTCACCTAAACCGTAATCCGTCAGCCCTTCCGTCAAGGAAATACCACTGATGCTCATAAAAAAAATATCAATGTGAAATCCTTTAAAAAATTCTTCGCCTAAGAACCTACCAGGCATAATTCTTCATTTCGGAGTACACCCCCGGGCATCAAAATCGTATAATGAGGCATTTCAGAAAGTTCATTGGCAATAATTAATGAATTTGTTAAAATGGTAAGTCTTTGAAACCTGCTTTTTAATTCTTTCGCCAATTCGGTATTTGTTGTGCTGACATCTAATGCAATGGATTGTCCTTCTGTAACATAATGTGCAGCAATCTTCGCTATTTCCATCTTTTCCTCAATATTTTTGGTTTCCCGCAATGAGAAATTGATTTCTTGACTGTTCGCATTATCTAAAACCGCTCCACTGCGGACTGTTTCGGTAGACACACCAAACTTTTTTGTGATCGAAGACACCTTGCCAGACTTCTGCTGACCATTATGAAGAAAAAATAGCTCAGGATTCTCGAATTGACTTCCTTCGTAGCAAAATGAACACGTAGAGAATAAACAATACTCTAAAGATTATCTTGATCCTGAAAAAAGATCTATCGCCAACGCAATACAGGTATTTTTTAAAGATGGCAGTTGTACGGGAGAAAATTGAAGTAGAATACCCGATTGGACATAAAAGGAGACGTAAAGAAGGGATTCCATTGCTAGAACAAAAATTCAAAAACAATGTTTCTAGTCGTTTTCCATCTAAACAAACTGAAGCTATTACTAATATTTTCCGAAACCAAAGTATGCTTGAACAAATGCCGGTACACGAATTTGTGTTAAATGTTTGTTATTTAACAAGATGAAATAGGCTCTATTGTGTTTCAATGCCTTCTGTTCCTTTCATTAGTTGATTACAAAAATAGTTTGTTTAATTACAAATAATGACAATAAAGTTGTTTAATTTTACATGTGCAAGCGAGAAGACTAAATAAAAATAAGCCCTCATCGTTCTGCCAACCTAAGAAAGGCTTTTATTAACAGGCAGTTAAAGATAATGAGTGATTAGAGGAATTTGTATAATATTTATAGAGATAGATGAATTAGAATACAGGATCAATCAATTGAAAAAAGAATTGATTCAGATTGCTGAAGCAACTGCTTTAAATAGCCATGAGACTATTTAAAGCAGTCAGAAATTAGACCAACACATCAAGACTTATCAAAAACTTTCTTATAAAAACTTGAGTACACAATAAAACAGGAAGGTATAGAAAGTCAACACAAATTTGTTGTTGTATGATACGGTTTCCTTGGATTTACAGTATATTGGGCAATATGAGAACCCCGGGCCCTTATCGTACAGGGTGCCGGGTTTTTTGTGGCCTTGATGATTATCAAAACTATGCTCCATACGCAACTTACAATGTGACAATACGTCTTCTTGTCACACATAAAACAGATGGACTCTATATGTTATAAAAGTGTACCTTTACGAACGAATTTTAATTGTACTTTTTCTAAGTTCTCTTATGTAAACTACTTGATTAGGTTCTTCAACGAAAACTGACCAGTTCGTTGAAAAAGGGATTCTAAAAAATATGTAACAGACACAGAGGTGCCTGCTAAGTGAATTAAAATATAGATGACGTGGAACGTCATTTACAAGAGGTATTAGATAACTATCCAAGAACAGGATTAAACTGTGAAATAGGTGTTCACCCAGAGCTACCGAGATAATTATATCAGGTAGTTTTTTTGAAAGATTTTAGATCAGTCATTAGCTCAACCAGAGCTTGTAATTTGAGTTAGATGGTTAAATCACCAAAAACATCTTCTTCTACGATCGAATCTGTCACAACGATCGAATCGATCGAATCTGTCACAACGATCAAATCGATCGAATCTGTCACAACGATCAAATCGATCGAATCTGTCACAACGATCAAATCGATCGAATCTGTCACAACGGCGTCTTCTATCACAAAAAAACATTCAAATCCCCTCCTTTTAACACTCTTACTATAAAATATGTTGGTATGAAAACAATGAATAGACAAGAGGCCATAAATCAAGAATAAATAATCAAAGAAAATAAATTCTGGTGCCAATCGATTTTATTTCTCTATGCAACATTGAGTGTTTATCTTCTTCAACTAACGAGGCAATTAGTTATGCAAATACCCTCTGGTTCATCCAACATTGTATAAAAGCATATTATTCCCCTAGGTGAATATCTTATCGCAAAGGCAATTTTTATTATATGGAGGAGTCTGCGTGGGATACTTTATTACTGTAGAACCAGGTGTAAGAATAAATGTAGAGGATGTAAATCCTGAGGGGAATAAAACAATCCTATTTATACATGGGTGGCCTTTAAACCATAAGCAGTTTGAATATCAGTTCAATATCCTTCCAGCAATGGGATATCGATGTATAGGCATTGACTGGAGGGGCTACGGCGATTCTGATAAACCATTCAGTGGTTACAATTTTGACAGATTGGCAGATGATATAAGTGTAGTAATTGAGGCGTTACAGTTAAAAGATTTCACACTAGCAGGACACTCCACAGGTGGAGCGATTTCGATTCGATATATGGCTCGATATCAAGGTTTTGGAGTATCCAAACTAGTCCTTATAGACGCTGCATCTCCGACTAGTGTTGAAAAAGAAGTTGCAAATAAGTTCATTACAGAAACACTTAATGATCGCCCTAAAATGCTGCAAGGTGTAACGGATCTCTTTTTCTTCCAGAAAATTTCCGGACCATTCTCGGACTGGTTTTTTCAGCTAGGATTACAAGCAGCTAGTTGGTCGACAGCTGCAATCATGACATCATTAAGGGATGAAGATGTGTACAATGATCTTGGCAAAATATTTGTACCTACGTTAATAATTCACGGCATCCATGATAAAATCGTTCCGTTTACTAAAGGTCAGGAAACAAAAAATCTAATAACAAACTCACAGCTTGTACCATTTCAATACAGTGGTCATGGACCATTCTGGGAAGAGCGTGATAAGTTTAACCAGCTACTGATACAATTTATTGGATGATAGAACACTCCTGGTAACGGGTGCTTTAGTCGAACTGAAAAGTCGATCTCCTCAACGTTAAGGAATCGACTTTTTTACTTCTTCTTATAGAACTAAAGCACTCGTTATCTCAATAAGAGGTACCTCCAACATTCTTAATTTTATCCTATGAACAGTGATGGAGACTATTGTGTCATTTTCCTAATTAGTGCATAAGATGATATAACCCACAATAATTTCCTCCTTAATACAAAAAGGAGATGTTTCTGTATGTCAGATGGCGGTTTTGGATTTGGTGGAGGTGGAGGTTTCGCCTTTATAGTCGTTTTGTTTATACTCTTAATCATTGTTGGAGCCAGCTTTGTTGGTGGAGGCTGCTGCTAAAAATAGTATGAAAAATAGCCGACCTTTATTGGTCGGTTTCTTCAACTAATCTCCCTCAATAAACTAAACACAATCTCACGATTGCTCTAGAATTCTTAGGTTTTCATAGTCATATCATTAACGGTTATCTATGTAAGCTCGGCATTACTCCTCAAGGATAGGGATTTACCGAAAAAAGTGTATGCTAAACTAGCCAATTATAGGAAAAAACCGGTTTAAGCATGGTTATGATTGCACTTTTGGATATCCACATGTCTCATGGAGGTCAACCCTCCCATTCACAGAGTCGATGCTCCTACATTCCTTCGTTCAACCTTTCCATGAGGTGGATGTCGGTCATGCTGCCCCACAGGATCGAGGTCCTCACGTTAGTTGCTTTGCCGACTAATCCGTGCCTTTTAAATGAGTCTTAATTAAATGACCGTGTAACCTTAAAATTCAATGAACTATGCACTGTTTGATGTACTACAAATGTTACCATATGAGGGATATCCTTTAACATCTTGTCTTCTTGAAAACGTAAATTGTTTTTTACCGATTGAAAACAGAATTCGAATAAGCTTGTTACACAAAGGCTATCAGAGATTGCATTTTCTTTAAGGGATTGTGAGAACGTGTTGTGTAATAGAGCTTTAAAAGCCTTGTTCTTTGCCACCAGTATCATGACTGCCCGGAATAAGAGAGCCCTCAATTTCTTTCGTCCCCGTTTGGTAATCTTGGTCTGACCTTTGTGCTTTCCGGATGTGTTTTCTTTTAAACTTAAACCTGCTAATTTTACGATTTGGCGAGGATGTTGATAGTCTCTGAGGTCGCCGACCTCTGCGAAAAAACCTGATACTGTATCTCGACCGATTCCTGACACCTCTAACCTCTGTGTGACACCTGGGATATGGTCTAATAACTGATCTAATTGATGATCTAATTCTTCGAATTTCACTTGAATAAAATCATACTTCTCTAGTAAAGCTCTCAACTCTAATTTCGCCATAGCTGCTCCTTGACGAATACCAATCGAACGATTGGCTGCTTCTTTAAGTGCTCGTATCTTCTTTAAACCTATACTGCGTTTTACAACTTGTCTTAAGGAAAGTAAGAGATCTTCATCGTTTTTGTCCTGTTTTAGCTGGCCAGCTTAGGACACATTCATCCTATCAAGAGGTCTTTTTTCGTTCAAACCTCATTTTCAGTTATTACAGGAATGCTGCCCCGATAGTTCAATATGGGGTCCCACCAACATTTCGCGGAAAACATACGGTAAGACATTTTTGGAATAAAAAAGCAGGCTTTTTATACGCTAAGGATATTTTTCATCATAAACCCTCGTTGGGGTGAGTTTTAAGATGCAGTTTGTAGCATAGCTTTCTTGAAGATTTTCTATGACCAAAAGAAAAACCAAAAACAAATCACCGAAATAGTTGTTTAAGAACCGTTTTTGGTATGGATTTATAGACAAATTTTTCTTATCGTATGTTTTCCGCGTTTTGCTGGTAGGCCCCCCTTAAGAATCTTAGAAGATTATCATAGACACGCACCATTTTTTCAATATCCATCCAATAAAAAAAGCCAATCCCTTATCTATTAGGGAATTGGCTCTTTCTAATGCCTTTGATAGACTAGTTCAATTCTTTAGTTTTATAGCTGAGCTGAAAGAGTTTTTTCATTTTCTCTCTTTTTCTCTTTTTCTTTTAAAACATAGCTCAGTAAATCCAATGAAATACGGGCAGCTACTTGTCCAGTCATCCCAGTAGGATCATAAGGAGGAGCAACTTCAACTAAATCAAAACCAATTACTTCCCCCCTTTTTGCAATTCCCTCCAGCAACTCATTCACTTCATCATAAAGCAGACCACCAGGAGATGGGGTTCCCGTTCCAGGCGCTATGGAGGGATCTATACCATCAATATCAATAGTTACATAATATTTTTCACCTGCCGGAATATGTTCTAACACTTGCTCTAGACCCAATTTTCTCATTTGGCGTGGTGATAAAATGACACTTCCATATTCTCTTGCAGCATCCACATCCTCTTTTTTGCTACTGCTAATACCGCGGATCCCAAACTGGAATA
Source organism: Peribacillus sp. NPDC056705 (assembly GCF_043656335.1). NCBI lineage: Bacteria > Bacillati > Bacillota > Bacilli > Caryophanales > Bacillaceae > Peribacillus > Peribacillus sp. NPDC056705. The sequence goes on from NZ_JBHTYI010000020.1 coordinate 21,813, forward strand.
TTTTCTGTACATGATCCATCTCGGACAAACGGCGAATGCAACTTCCGTGGCCATAACGTTGTCCTGATCGATGATCTGCCCAGTCTAAATGGGCATCTATTTGAATCACATGAAATGGGCCCAAATCTTCCAATCCCTTACCAATTGCTGCTGTGATGGAATGATCACCTCCTAATATGACTGGCATCGCACCTTTAGAAACAATTTTTCGAATCGCCTCTTCAGTATTTTCATGGCTTTGCATAAAATCCCCATGAACCATGTCAACATCGCCACAATCCACAACTTTCCAATCCGGGCCAAGATACATGATATCGTTTTCAATATCATAGGCACCATCGAGTCCGAAGCTGTACAATGTAGAACCTTCACGAATTCCTCTTGGACCCATTCTTGCTCCAGATTTCCATTGTGTACCCATATCATTAGGTACTCCAATTACCGCTACATCAGCATCCAATTGATCAAGATCCGGGCATACTGGATATTTTCCAAAAGTGCAGATTCCAGTAAATGGAAGGTTTAAAATTTGTTTTTCATCACGCTTTACCATCATTTTTTCCTCCTTTTAATCTCCAATTTTATCGAATTATTAATGCAAGTTTTGTACCAATTAATTTATGATTGAAATAGTAACGGAAAAGATTAAGTATTTGCTTCTATATGGCACCACCCGGTAGACTTTTAATATCAATCCATCAAATAGTTAATCTTGTTGAATAACGAGGTTTTTATCTACTTGGATGGCTTGTAAGGGCTTCTCTTTACCTTCATCCGGTTGAATGGTTTTGGATACGACAATCAATGCTAGAATTGCAAAAACTAAATTGACTAAAATCCCTATTGTAGCAGCAACGTGAATACTGCCTATAGCCACTAATACACCATACACTGCTGTTGAAATGGCAATTCCAAAAGAGTATCCCAATGAGCTTGCCATCTTATAAATTCCGGAAGCTACGCCCACTTTGTCATCAGCAATATTCACGACAGCTACATCTATCGAAGGCGTTGCATACATTCCAAGGCCAATCCCGGAAATTAAAAAGCCTGCAAATACGACAATGATATAAATTAAATCCGGTAAAAACGTCATAGCTGTCATACTCATACCTAACGTGGCTATGAAAGTTGCTAAAAGCATTGGCTTTCTTGCACCCATTTTTTGAAGCATTTTCTCCCCAACCCGAATCATCACAAGTACTGCAATTACGTTTCCTATGGTGAGTAACCCAGTTTGAAAAGGGGTAAACCCCCTTGCCAATTGAATATACGTATTTGCGACAACGACAGTGGCTGCAATTCCATTTTGCAAGAAGTTTGATACAACAGCTCCCGTATACGCTTTTGTTTTGAAGAGGGAAAATTCAATAAATTGATTTTTCTTTTTTCGTTCAACAGCAAAGAAAATTACTATTGTTGCCAATGCACCACCAATAAGACTGAGTGTTAACGGACTTGTCCATCCAAAATCTTGACCGCGTGTCACAATCACATTTATCATCAACATCATGATGATAAAAAGAAAAAAACCGGTAAAATCAAATTTCACTTTACTCTGCTCATCTGCTTTGCTCTCTTGAATGTTCTTTAGTAATAACATCGATAATAGAGCAATGCCGATGGAAACTACAAAAATCCATCTCCATCCCATATACGTGGCAATGGCACCGCCAACTAATGTGGTTAAACCACCACCACCCCATGATCCGAAGGACCAATAACTAAGAGCACGCTGTCTGTCTTTACCGTCAAAGGCTCCCTTAACAAGTGCAATAGTTGCTGGCATAATACAAGCAGCTGAAATCCCTTGAACCATACGTCCAATAATTAATAATGTTGCGCTTTGTGAAAAAATAATCAACAAACAGCCGATAATACTCAAAATCAACCCAATAAAGGTTAACTTCTTACGCCCTGCACGATCAGAAATACCACCAGCTGCAACAATAAAAAGACCAGAAAATAGTGAAGTTAAACTCGTAGCAATATTTAACGTTCCCAATGAAACCCCTAAATCTTTTTGGATTGCCGGGATAATATTAATCATGGATTGTGCAAACAGCCAAAATGTAAGGACAGCAAGAACTATACCGACAATAAATTTATTCGTGCCTTGATTTTTTCCCCCCATCATATTCCTCCTTTATAGAAATCCATTTCGTTGGAGAATCCATAAGATACCAAAACATAGTACACAAAAACTCATTAATAAAAACGCCTTCATTTCCTTTTAAAAGATTCCATTTTACTTACATTAAGCAAGGAACTTACTTATTAAAAATTCTTCTACTTTGTTTGATTATTTTTACCGTCCAACATTATGTCCATTTCCTTCATCATGACAGCCATAATTTGCCGTTGCCTTTGATTTATTTCAATTTCATCTACATTGGAACCATCCCACCTTTTTGTTTTTTTAACTTCGCTTTAATTATTTGCAATTTTCATGCCAATCTAAAAATTTAAACAAAACAAACAGTGTTAGTCATAATTAACTATTGTCATGTCTTTAATTTATTTCAATTTCATTGGACCCATTCTACCTCTTTATTTTTTAACTTCGCTTTAATTATCCTCAAGGGTTACTACCAATATAAAACTCAAAAAAATGGACTATAGTCAAAATTGACTATAGTCCATTAATATATTTTTGTATTTTTCGGTTTGCGGTTGATTGACTAATCCCCAATTTTTTACTCAATTTAATGCTACTGGGGTATTTCTCGAACAATTGTACAATAAACTCTTTTTCTACACTTTCTAAGTATTCATTCAAAGTCATATCTTGCTTATCCTTTTTGGATGACTCTCCGTTTATTATATCCTCAACGATCTCAAGGTCGATTTCTTTGGACTCGGTCGTTACAATTACCTTCTCAATAAAGTTACGCAATTCCCTAACGTTTCCCGGCCATTCCTGCTGGCTGAGCCAGGCAACCATTCTCGGCGTAAAATGCTTATCCATTCCGTACTTTGTATTGAATTCTTCTGTTATTTCATAAATTAAGGGAATCATTTCCTCCCTACGCTCTCTTAGGGGCGGAATCGTCAATTTAACTACGTTAATGCGATAATATAGATCTTCTCTAAATTGTTTTTTATGAATCATTTCTTCCAAGTTTTGATTGGTTGCACAAATAATTCTGCATTTCATCTCAATTTTTTTGCTTCCGCCGACTCTCATAAATGATTGGCTTTGTAAAACGGATAATAATTTTACTTGAAGATTCATTGGAAGTTCACCAATTTCATCTAGAAAAAGGGTTCCTCCGCCGGCACTTTCAAAATATCCTTTCTTTCCTCCCTTTTTTGCACCTGTAAAAGCCCCTTCTTCATAACCAAATAATTCAGATTCAATTAGGGATTCAGGTATAGCACCACAGTTTATTTCAATGATCGGTTCCTTTCTTCTTGGTGAAACTTGGTGAATCATATGTGCCAGGTGATTTTTTCCGATCCCTGACTCCCCTTCCAACAATATTGTAATGCCTAAGCTTGCCACTTTTGATACTACGCCAAGCACCTTTTCCATTTTGCTATTTTTTAAGAAAAAAGGCCTGGTTGTTTGTTTTTTCAGCTCTGCTATTTCTTCCCTGTAATGTTGTATGGCTTTTGCCACCTGTTCATTTTCTTTTTTGAGATATTCAAATTCCGTAATATCTCTGGAAAAACTTACTGCTCCGATCATTTTATTTGTCTCATCAAAAATTGGATATCCCGAGATAATCAGTTTTCTTTTGTTCTTTGTTTCTTGAATAAGAGTTTCTTCTTTTTTACTTTTTAACACATTTACAATAGCGGATGGGGAAAAAACACCTTCTTTTTCTAAATGAAAAACATTCTGACCTAACATTTTCTCATGTGGAATTCCAAATAATTTCCCTGTAGTTTTTCCAGTATAGATAATATTTCCATTGGTATCGGTAATAAAAATTTCATCAAAAGAATCCTCTAATATTCGTTTTAAAAGAATGTAAGCATGTTCCTTCAGATCCATACCGAACCCTCCTAGTCATTAATGATTATATAGTATTCAAAAATGACTAATATTTCAAACTATTCTTGATTTATTTCTTGCCGATAAGGATGATTATGTGAACTAGCGTTTTTTCGTTAGTTGAAAAAAGCATTGTTTAACAGAGTCTATTTTAAAGAAGTAACACTCAAAAAAGTTCGTAAAAGACGTTAAGGAATCGACTTTTTTTTCTTCTTCTTAATGAACTAGTCGAGTAGAAGGGAGCCTTTCTACCTTGCGGTAGATTATGTTCCTCCCCCTCACAGAACCGTACTTGCGCTTTCACGCACACGGCTCCTCCTAGTTACCATTCACAAAATGTAGCTAATCTCTTAGATTCAGATTTTGCAATTCTGCTATCCGACTCCCTACACAGCATTTGGTTTCCTAGCTTTTATCGCTTCTACACCATGCTCTTCTAACAAGAAAAGACCGGTAGGGTCTCCCGAGTTGCCGTATCATATCAATGTATAACGTGCCAGGGCCTCTGACTCCAGAGAGGTTTTACCCTTCTTGCCTTTAACGAAAGGTAAAATGTAGCTTTCTGCTGTGCGTAAGGCATCAGCCCTCTCGATTCACTAACATCATGGAGCTCAATCCCTTCAACCATTTGGCTTTCTGCGTTTTCCTTCGATTATCTAACCGAATTAACTGATTTTTAGTTTGAGAAATTTAAACATCCGTCAATAATGAGCGATGAGAGCCAAACTAAATAAGAATTCTTATAAACCTTGAGGACTAAACTATTAAGCTAATTATTTATTTCGAACCCCTTCACAAATTTTCCAATCGTTTCAAGCTCTTTTTACAAAAACTACATTTTGATTAAAGATTGATCAAAATGTAGTTTTTGCTTTAAATTAGGTATGTGATTTTTATAATAAAGTCTAACCATTTTGCTGAAACTTATTTACTAAAGCTCCCGTTGTATAATAAGAATGGCATCGTCTCCAATTTTATAAAATGCCCACAGTTATCATTTATCTCCCTGTTTAGCTTTAGTTGATAAGATTTCTTTATATCTTTAAAGCGGCCCTTATATTGATCTGTCAAGGTGGCTACAGTCCTTAATAGTATTGCTTCATTCTGATATTCATCCTTCGATGTTGGCTTCCAATGGGAGAAGACATAGATTTCAGCATCAAATTGATCGATTGTGTCTAAAAATTGAATCGTACTTTGAGTCGTATAATTCCTTTTGTTTGAATAGATATTTGCATAAATAGAGTCGCCAAGAAATAGAATTTTTCTTCTTTGATATAGATAATGATAGAATCTGGGGAATGATCGCCGCCTACATACTGCAAAAGACAAGATACTCCTCCTAGATCAGGCTCCATTCTCTGTTCAAAGGCTAAATGTGGTAATGAAATGATAATATTTCTTTCGGGCTTCCAAATTCTTTTTTGATTGCATTGGACATAATAAAAAAAGAGCAAACTTATTGAAGAGTTTACCCTTTTAGCGATACATTCTTCCATAATACTTAGAATCTCTTTATTAAGTCCTTTTTGTCTGTAATTTTTAATATAAGCCTGTTCTAGCTTATTGTATGGATCAACAATCGTTTGGAACCATGAATTTATATAATCCTTTAGTTTATTTAAATGAACCGAATATTTCTGCTGCCAATTTACGTCCTGTCGGAGTGGCAGCCAGGCCACCCTCTGCCGTTTCGCGAAGTGCAACCGGCATGGTCAATCCGATTTTATACATGGCATCGATCACTTCGTCACATGGAATGCGGCTCGTTATGCCTGCAAGAGCCATATCAGCTGCCGTTATTGCGTTGGATGCACCCATAGCGTTACGTTTCACGCAAGGAACTTCAACCAATCCAGCCACTGGATCACAAACCAATCCGAGCATATTTTTCAATGTGATTGCCATCGCTTCTGCGGCTTGGCTTGGTGTGCCGCCGGCCAGTTCCACAATCGCAGCTGCGGCCATCCCGCTTGCCGAGCCCACTTCTGCTTGGCAGCCACCAGCCGCTCCAGAAATGGAAGCATTGTTTGCCACCACGAAACCGAAGGCAGCGGAAGTGAAAAGAAATTCAATCATCTCTGCTCGGGTCGGGTTTAATTTTTCTTTCACGGCAAATAATGTACCGGGAACAACGCCTGCCGAACCTGCAGTCGGAGTGGCACAAATCATTCCCATTGCTGCATTCACTTCGTTCGTCGCAACAGCTTTACTGACGGCATCCAATAATAAATCGCCTGCGAGCGCCTTGCCCGACTTGATATAATTTTGCAAAAGAACGGCATCCCCGCCCGTTAGGCCTGTAACGGATTGCACACCTTTCAGTCCTCTTTCCACCGCTTGTTCCATCACTGTCAAATTCCTGTCCATCTTTTCAATGATCTGCTCTCTCGAAAGGCTTGAGAACTCCATTTCTTGTAAAATCATGATTTCCGCGATTTTTACATGTTTACTTTCAGCAAGTTCAACCAACTCTGCTACATTTCGGAACATGTTTTTACCTCCATATCTATGCCAACACTTTTAATGATTATCATTCAACCATCCTTATGACTTGCGACACGTTTTCCAATCCTTCAATTTCCTTCATGACATCGCCCTTGATTTTCTGATCGACTTCAATCACCATGAGGGCCATTTGACCTTTTTCTTTTCGTGAAACTTCCATATGTCCAATGTTAATTTCATGGTTTGCCAATACGGTCGAAACGGAAGATATGATTCCAAATACATCGTTATGCACGACTAAAATGGCTGGGTTTTCACCTGACAATTTAAGCTTGAACGTATTCAATTCCGTTATTTCTATCATTCCGCCGCCAATCGAGATCCCAACTAGTTCCAATTCTTTATCTTCGTCGAACAGTCTGATCTTGACTGTATTAGGATGATCCATCACAGTATCCTCGATTGTAAAGGTAACTTCCATGCCAGCTTCTTCCGCTATCGTTAAAGAGGCAGGGATTCGTTCATCATCCGTATCGAAATCCAATATCCCGCCTACGACAGCGACATCCGTACCGTGTCCCCTGTATGTTTTTGCAAAAGAACCATATAAAGAAATAATGGCTTTCTTCGGTTGCTTTCCGAATAATGTCCTTGCTACTCTGCCAATTCTGGCAGCTCCTGCTGTATGTGAGCTTGAAGGTCCAATCATGACGGGACCGATTATATCGAATGCAGATCTGTACTTCATTGTGTAATGCCCCTTTTCCCGGCAAAAGATTCGATTAACCTTCTTTCATTATGCCGCTTTTTGTTCTTCATTCACCCTTATATCTGAAACAGTCGTAATCTTATAATTCTTGAACACGATCGACCCAAGGAAACCTGCCGTTGCTCCTACACCTGAAAATATCCCAGCCGTGATTGTCACTCTTTTACAAGATCATTGAAACCGTACATAACTGCCAACCCTGAGATTGGTGTCGCGGTCCCGGTTGCATTATGGGTCAGAAACATGGAAAAACTTTTCAAGCAGAGAACACCGTTGAACGCGTCATTGCCTATTTAAATGAATTCTTTCCACTAATAATGTCCGTTATCGAATAGGCGAAAAAGTCAGCGTTCATCTCAATCATACGACGGTTGTTTATATTTATAATGCTCCGGGATTAGCAGTATATCTCCACAATCAACAAATGCTTATGAAAGAAAAATTTTATGAAATTGATTCAATTATTATAGAGATGGACATTGGGGTTTAATATAGGAACAGGAATAGGTATAACTAGTTCTGGTGCCCCATTTGAGATTGGACAAAATACTCCCAAGGTTGTATATTTTTGTCCGTTCTAATAGAATCAGTAGAAAAAATCTTTGAACATATTAAATAAAATAAGCTACTCAATTATCCTTAAAATTTTTGTTTATCCCTATCTTGAAACGTATTAATATTGTACTCAATCAAACACGATTGTTTTATTACCATGAATAATAACTTTATCTTCAATATGCCAGGAAACAGCTTGGGCAAGAACTTGTCTTTCCACATGACTTCCGGCAACCTTTAATTCTTCTATTGTATGTCTATGATTAACCCGCTTTACATCTTGCTGAATAATGGGTCCTTCATCAAGATCATTCGTAACATAATGAGCAGTTGCTCCAATTAACTTAACACCACGATTATAGGCCCTCGCATAAGGATTTGCTCCGACAAACGCCGGTAAAAACGAATGATGAATGTTAATAATTTGATTTGGAAACTCCGATATAAATGTAGGGGAAAGAATTTGCATATATCTAGCCAAGGCAATAAAGTCTACTTTCCCTTTCAGTTGTTCTAGCGCTTTCTGTTCTGCTTGTTGCTTCGTTTCATGAGTTAAAGGAATATGATAATAAGGGATGTCATAGCTTTCTACTATTTTTTTAAAATCAGGATGATTACTGATTACCATCGGAATTTCTACTGGAAGTTCATTTGATTTCCAACGCCATATAAGCTCCATAAGACAGTGATCCATTTTGGATACAAAGATGGCCATTCGTTTTTTTTTCTTATTACCACTTAAGGTCCATTCCATGGCATAAGCCTGAGCCAGCACATGTAAGTCCACCTCAAGTTTTGCATAGGAAGCATCAACGTCGTTTAAATCAAATTCGATCCTCATAAAAAACATACCTGCTTGTGGATCCGTCGTATGTTGGTCAAAATGAACAACATTTGCTTTGCTTTTTAATAAAAGGTTAGAAACAGCCGAGATAATACCTGGCTTCTCTGGACAAGATATTAATAATCTAGCACGGTTAACATTCACTTCTTTATACAATGTTGACTCTCACCATCCTTTAGAGTTGTATGTAAAAGTTGTAGAAAGCTTTCGAATTCAGAATGATGGCTAAACACAACCTCTTTCGGTGTCCGAACAATACTGTAACTACAATTTCAATTCTAGCCTTCATGAACTACAGTGAGGGCGGGCGATAGAACCTTAAAGATTACTGAAGTACGTTTTTTTCATTTCAACCTTCATATCTTCAGGTTTCTTAGCGCTTAAAGTAGAGGAAATAATACTACCTGCTTACCGCCTTTCTTCTCCCACCTATCAGAAGGTTCGCCCCTATTCTTTCACAATTTTTTAACTAGGCGTGTATTTCCTTACCATATACAGCTAGGGCAGCTTCCCCAATTGCTTCCGCTAATGTTGGGTGAGGGTGTATCGTCTGCGCAATATCCATAGCTGTTGCATTTAATACTCGTGCAAGACCCGCTTCTGAGATCATATCGGTTACATGTGGCCCAACCATATGCGCTCCTAACAACTTACTAGACTCTTCTTCAACAACAAGTTTGACAAACCCGCCTGATTCACCAAAAACAAGTGCCTTTCCAATCGCACGGAAGGAGAATTTTCCTGTTTTTACTTGATACCCTTTCTCCTTCGCCTCCTCTTCTGTTAGTCCAACACTAGCTATCTCCGGGCTACTATATATGCATTTTGAAACAAGCGATGGATCAAGTGGCACAGGGTTTTCTCCTGCCATATGTTCAATTGCGATGATTCCTTCATGTGAAGCAACATGGGCAAGCTGCAATCCTCCAATTACATCTCCAATTGCATAAATGTTTGGCTCATCCGTTTGATAATACTCATTTGTTTGAATAACACGTTCGACTTCAACTTTCGTATTTTCAAGGTGAATGCCTTCTATGTTTGGTAATCTTCCGACAGATACTAATAATTTTTCTGCTGAAAACGTCGTGTCTTTCCCTTTATATTCCGCTTTAATAGAGACACCCTCACCTTTTTCTAACGATTCTGGAAGCACCTTTGCCCCTGTTACGATTTTCACACCTTTTTTCTTCATTAATCGCTGTACTTCCTTTGAAATATCTTTATCTTCCGTCGGTAAAATGCGATCGGCATACTCTATCACAGTTACTTCTAATCCAAAGTCAATAAGCATCGAAGCCCATTCTATTCCAATAACACCGCCGCCGACAATAATGATGGAATTTGGGAGCTCATTCATTTGTAGAGCTTCATCCGATGTCATCACATATTCGCTATCTGCTTCTAGGCCGGGTAATGTCCTTGGACGAGATCCTGTCGCTATTAAAATATTTCGAGGACATAATATCATTTCCCGTTCTTCATGATTCAATTTCACTAAAACATCTTTCGACTGTAAAATGCTTCCTTTACCTTCAAACACATCTATTTTCCCTTTTTTCATTAAATGTTGTACACCTTTAAATAAGCGTTCAGTAATTTCTTCTTTCCTGGCCTGAACTTTTGAGAAGTCCAGTCGCACTTCCGGTGCAATAACACCGTATTTATCTGCTTTCTTTGTATTCGAATACACCTCAGCACTTCTTAAAAATGCTTTACTTGGAATACAACCTGCATGAAGGCATGTTCCACCAAGTTTACCTTGTTCCACGACCGCCGTTTTTAACCCTAATTGAGACGCACGAATGGCCGCAACATATCCTCCGGTACCGCCGCCGATGATAACAACGTCATATTCTTGATTCACCTAATATATCCCCCTTTTGTTTTCATAACCATGGATAGAGTAAGTAAGAAAAACAACTTATTAAACACGATCTATTCTATTAATAGGTAAGCCGTGACGATTCTTTAATTTATTTCAATAGCACATTCACTGGATGCAAAGATTTTTTTTCCAACAATAAAGCCATGATCTTCTAAATAATCAATTTGTGTCTCTTCATCTAAATAGCGTTTTGTAAAATGATCTAATCTAAGCTGAACTCCCTCATATTCAATAATTGCATCATTTCTGCGGGGCTCGTCCATTACGAGGGAGAACTTCACCGACACCCCGCAGCCGCCCGCAATATCAGCATCAATACGAGGAATTTGCGCATCCTTACGTGTCATTTCCTTCAGTTTATTCATGGCTGCCTCTGTTATTTTGACTATCATCTGATTCTCCCCTTTCTTAATGAATTATTGAAAAATGATTACGCATTAGCTTTAGTTGCACGGACTTGTTCATCTGCATGATAGGAGGAGCGAACAAGCGGACCTGCTTCGCAATGACTAAACCCTTTTGACATGGCAATATTTTTCAGTTCTTCAAACTCTTCTGGATTCCAATATTTTTCGACCTTCAAATGTCGTTTAGTCGGCTGCAAGTATTGACCAATAGTCATAATGTCCACATCATTAGCACGAAGATCATCCATCGTTTCCATAATTTCTTCTTGTGTTTCTCCTAGACCAATCATAATGCTTGATTTCGTCGGGATAGTAGAATTCATTTGCTTTGCCCGCCTTAAAAACTCTAATGAACGTTCGTATGTTGCACGTGCACGAACTTTTGGAGATAAGCGTTTTACTGTTTCAATGTTGTGATTCAAAATGTCTGGCCTTGCATCCATTAATGTTTTTAAGTTGTCATATTCCCCATTCAGATCGGAGGGGAGAACTTCAATACTGCAAAATGGATTTTGCCGCCTCACTGCCTTTACAGTTTCCGCAAATACCTCTGCTCCGCCGTCTTTTAAATCATCACGAGCAACAGCGGTAATCACAACATGCTTTAAGCCCATTTGCTCTACTGATTTTGCGACACGTTCAGGCTCTTCCCAATCAAGCTCTGATGGTAGCCCTGTTTGAACTGCACAGAACCTGCAAGCTCGTGTACATATACTTCCTAAAATCATGAAAGTTGCCGTCTTTCGGACCGCCCAGCATTCATGAATGTTAGGACATCTTGCTTCTTCACAAACTGTATGAAGCTTTTTTTCACGCATCATTTTCTTTAAGTCCGTATATTGTTCATTCGTATTTAATTTAATTTTAAGCCATTCTGGTTTACGAAGATTACTGATGGACATTTTATTTCTCACTCCTATGAGCATATGTAATTTTAGCTTAAAGAGGTTATTCAATTGCCTATAAAAAGACCGATTGAGTTTCTCCGTTCTCTGACATTTTGGTTCTCAAGACTTCTTCTCCTTGCACATCTTCGCTCTTTTTGTCATCCTTTTTACACGTGCTTATATGAAACCACCATGAATGAAATAATGAGATTTGAGATTCTTCTCTTTATTTTCATCCCTGGTGGTTCATGTTCAATCATTAATTTATGACTTTACCGTTTCTTCCTCTACTACTTCCTCTTTGGAATAACGCAAGATCGGTTGTCTAGCTGCTTGGACCTCATCCAATCGCCCGATGACCGTAGTATGTGGTGCGTCTAAAACAACCCCTGGGTTTTCTTCCACTTCTTTGGCAATTTGAATCATTACATCCGCAAAAGCATCGAGTGTTTCCTTCGACTCTGTTTCTGTCGGTTCAATCATCAAACATTCCTCAACATTTAACGGGAAATAGATGGTCGGCGGATGGTAGCCGAAATCTAGCAGACGTTTTGCCATATCAAGCGTTCTTACACCCAGCTTTTTCTGCCTAGATCCGGATAGGACAAATTCATGCTTGCAAATTTGTAAATATGGCGCTTCAAAATATGGCTCTAATCTTTTGCGAAGGTAATTCGCATGAAGCACGGCACTTTCAGATACTTGGCGCAGCCCTTCAGGCCCCATCGTGCGAATATAAGTATACGCCCGCAAAAGAATTCCGAAGTTTCCATAATACCCTTTTACCCTTCCGATAGAGTGCGGATAATTAGCGTTCAGCACATATTTATCACCTTCTTTTTCTATGCGCGGCACTGGCAAGTAAGGAGTAAGTTTCTCTTTCACACCGACAGGGCCTGCCCCTGGACCGCCACCTCCATGAGGCGTCGTAAATGTTTTGTGAAGATTTAAGTGCACGATGTCAAAGCCCATTTGACCTGGTGTTGTTTTACCTAAAATGGCATTGGCATTCGCTCCGTCATAATATAATAGGCCCCCTGCTTCATGGACAACCTTTGCGATTTCCACAATTTCTTTTTCAAAAAGTCCAAGGGTATTCGGATTCGTCAACATTAGCGCAGCTGTATCAGGTCCCACATGTTTCTTTAATTCTGCTAGGTCAACTAATCCATTTTTATCGGATGGGATCGTGATCGTTTGAAAACCAGCAACACTTGCACTTGCAGGATTTGTACCGTGCGCGGAGTCTGGAACAAGTACTTTCGTTCTGGTTTCACCTTTTTGAGCATGATACGCCTTAACCATCATTAAACCTGTCCATTCCCCTTGAGCCCCTGCAGATGGCTGTAAAGTTACAGCATCCATTCCTGTAATGACAGCTAGCTCTTCTTGCAATTCATATAAAACTTCTAATGCACCCTGTACGGTTTCAACGGGCTGATATGGATGAATGCGGCTAAAGCCTTCCAGACGTGCCACATCTTCATTTATTTTCGGATTGTACTTCATCGTACAAGAACCCAGTGGATAGAATCCATTATCGATCCCATGGTTTTTATTAGAAAGCGCTGTGTAATGGCGGACAAGCTGCAACTCTGATACTTCTGGGAGCTCCGCCGGTTCGTCACGAATTAAATGCTTTGGAAATTTGTCATTTAAATCAACATAGTCAACGTCACTATTCGGAATACTTGAACCTACACGTCCTGGACGACTTATTTCAAAAATTAACTCATTATATTCAACCATTCACAATCGCCTCCAAAGCATCAACAAATTGGTCAATTTCTTCTTTTGTTCGCTGCTCAGTCACAGCAAGCAGCATTTGATTTCCAAAGCCGTAATCACTTTCTAAATCAAATCCACCGATAATACCCGCCTTAAGAAGTTTTGCATTGACTTCCTTTACCGGTCGAGGAAGCCCGACAACAAACTCATTGAAGAATGGTGCTTCATTGATTATGGTAAAGCCCTTCCGTTCTAAAGTTTTCGCCATGTAATCAGCTTTCTCAATGTTTAGCTGTGCCATTTGACGAATCCCTTGCTTTCCAAGTGATGTCATACAAATAGAGGAGGCAAGAGCATTTAATGCCTGGTTGGAACAAATATTGGATGAGGCTTTATCACGGCGTATATGCTGTTCACGTGCTTGAAGTGTTAACACAAATCCACGCTGTCCTTTTTCATCTGCTGTTTGGCCTACAATTCGTCCTGGGATTTTGCGCATGAGTTTTTTATTTACCGCAAAATAGCCGCAGTGCGGACCGCCAAAGGACATCGGGATTCCTAATGGCTGCATATCACCGATCACAATATCTGCCCCAAGTTTCCCAGGAGCTTGTAAGAGTGCTAGTGCAAGAGGATTGGCGCTTACGATTAAAAGGGCACCTTTTTCTTCCGCAATTTTCTTTATTGCTTGTAAATCCTCTATCGAACCGAAGAAATTTGGATATTGAACAATTACGGCAGCAGTGTCCTTATCAATTTGTTCTTGCAGCTTACCTAAATCTGTAACCTCATCAACAAGATTTACTTCCTCAGCTGTGTATCCCGGACCTCCAGCTACTGTATGTAAAATAGCACGGGATTCAGGATGTACCGCTTTGGATACAAGCACTTTTGAACGTCTTGTAGATGCAACGGCAAGTGATGCAGCTTCTGCAAGCGATGTAAACCCATCGTACATGGAAGAGTTAGCCACATCCATTCCTGTCAACTCACAAACCATCGTTTGAAATTCAAAAATCGCTTGTAATTCACCTTGACTGATTTCCGGTTGGTAGGGGGTATAAGCTGTGTAAAATTCGGAACGTGAAATCATATGATTTACCACACTTGGAATATAGTGATCATATGTACCCGCACCTAGGAAAGTTGGGTAATGATTCGCATTTTTGTTTTTTGTAGCAAGCTGATTCATTTTTTTCAAAAGAAGCGGTTCAGGAACCGCCTCTGGAATGTTTAGCTCATCCTGCAGGCTAATTTCAGCTGGAATATCTTCAAATAACTTATCTATACAAGAAATATCTAAAAATTTTAGCATTTCTTCTTGGTCCTGTTTCGTATCAGGGAGGTATCTATAAGTGGCTGTCATATTATTCCACTCCTTCATTAGTAAATGCTTGATATTCATCTTCGTTTAGAAGTGAATCTAACTCTTTTGGATTGGACATTTCTACTTCGACTAACCACCCTGCTTCAAATGGGTGCTCATTAATCGTCTCTGGAGAACCTTCTAACTCTTCGTTTACAGTAACTACCGTACCTGAAACAGGTGAGTAAAGTTCGGAAACGGCTTTAACTGACTCAATCGTTCCCATCGATTCATTGACAGTTACTTCATCATCAATCGCCGGATTTTCAACAAAGACGATATCCCCCAATGCCTTTTGTGCATAATCAGAGATCCCAATACGTACTCGATTTCCTTCTAATTGTTGTACCCACTCATGTTCTTTGCTATATCGTAAACTTGATATCACTTTTGTCATTGTATTTTCCCCTTTTCTTTTTCACTATTCATATAATTCCGAATATAATTTAGGTGATTTACTCATAGCAGGTCGTCGATTTCGGGCTGCATGCAAGGTAACGGAAATCAACTTAAGAAAACTACACGATAACTCTATTAAAATATTTCCACTTATCTTTTGTAGAATGGTGTATCAACAATAACGGCTTCAATCAGTTTATTTCGGATTTCCACTTTTATCGGCGCCCCCACGTCAGCTTGGTCGGCTGATATCAAGGCAAGACCTAAGCTTTTCTTCAAAGATGGTGATTGTGTTCCGGATGTAACAATACCTATTTCCTCTCCACCTTTAGAAATTACCTTGTAGCCATGACGCGGAATCCCTCTGCCTGTTACTTCAATTCCTACTAATTTTCGTTTTAATCCAGCTTCTTTCTGTTCTGTAAGAACAGATTTTCCGATAAAGTCACTTTCTTTATTCGTCTTTACGACAAAGCCGATTCCTGCTTCAAGCGGGCTGATGTCTTTACTCAGTTCTTGGCCATAGAGTGCAAGCCGTGCTTCAAGACGAAGCGTGTCCCGTGCACCTAGTCCGCATGGTTTTAATCCACTCGTGGCTCCTGCTTCTAAGATTTTTTCCCAAAGTACTACCGCTTTGTCTGCAGATAAATAAAGTTCAAATCCATTTTCTCCTGTGTACCCTGTACGGGATACAAGTACGTCGGTAATCCCAGAGATGTTGACATGCTGGGCGAATTTAAAAGAACCAATTTCTGATAAATCTATTTCCGTTAACTTTTGCAGAATGCTTTCTGCCTTTGGTCCTTGGATGGCAAGCTGAGCGATGTCTTCCGAAATATTTTGGAGCGCCATCTCTCCTTTTACACGCTGCTTCATCCATTCGTAATCTTTCTCAATGTTTGCTGCATTAATGACAAGTAAATATTTTTCATTCCCTAATTTATAAACTAATAAATCATCGACCGTTCCACCGTCTGGATAACACATTGCGGTATACTGTGCTTGATTGATGCTAAGCTTTGTCACATCGTTTGTAACAAGGTAGTTAATATAACTCTCGGCATCTTTCCCTTCCACAAGCACTTCTCCCATATGAGAAACATCAAAAAGTCCTGCTTCTGTTCGAACAGCTTCATGCTCTTCTAATATGCTTGTAAATTGAACTGGCAGAGCCCAGCCACCAAAATCAATAACTTTTGCCCCGTACTTTTTATATACTTCAAAAAGCGGTGTTTGCTTTAATGCTGTTTCAGTACCCATGATCTACCCCCAATTATGATTATTTGCAAAATAAATGTTCTTTCATCCGTTTGCCGGTTTCTTTCATCGCCAGGCCTCCAAATGACGTTTCTCGAAGGGTCCATGGCATATCATTTCCTACCTTATACATGGCATCACAAGGAATGCGGCTTTCAATTCCAGCTAGAGACATGTCAGCCGCTGAAAATGCAATCGAAGCTACCCTTTTCTTACACAGTTATTGGCTGTTGAAATAACGGATAAACATCACAAATCCCTTTGGTTGTTTCTCTTGCTTTCTCAAGAACGTCTTTATTTCCTTTACTCTTTAGAACAGTTGCAATCACTTCACCAATTTTCACCATTTCTTCTTTCTTCATGCCTCGAGTCGTTAAAGCTGCTGTTCCCATTCGGATACCGCTCGTAACAAATGGCTTTTCTGGATCATATGGAATCGTATTTTTATTAACGGTAATGCCCGCTTCTTCTAATAATTTCTCTGCTTCTTTTCCTGTTAAATTCCACGGACGCAAATCTAAAAGGACAATATGATTATCTGTTCCACCAGAAACAAGGGCTGCACCTTCATTTTTTAATGTTTCGCCAAGTGTTGCAGCATTTTCAATGACTTGTTTCGCATAATCCTTAAAGCTTGGTTGTAAAGCCTCGTTGAAAGCAACCGCTTTTGCTGCAATGATGTGCATGAGTGGGCCGCCTTGAATTCCTGGGAACACGGATTTATTAATCGCTTTGATAATTTCTTCATCGTTCGTTAAAATGATCCCCCCGCGAGGTCCTCTCAATGTTTTATGAGTAGTACTTGTCACAACATCTGCATATGGGATTGGGGACGGGTGAAGACCAGTTGCTACCAGCCCTGCTATATGAGCCATATCCACCATAAGTTTTGCACCAACTTGATCGGCAATTTCTTTAAATCTTGCAAAATTAATCGTTCTTGGATAGGCACTTGTCCCTGCAATAATCAATTTAGGTTTTTCTTTCTTTGCCATAGCTTCCAACTCATCATAATCAATTAATTGAGTATCTTCTTTAACTCCGTAGGACACAACTTCAAACCATTTTCCTGAAACGCTGACTGGACTTCCATGAGTTAAATGGCCACCATGTGAAAGGTTCATCCCCATCACTTTATCACCAGGCTGCAGCAGTGCGAAAAAAACTGCGAAATTGGCTTGTGCACCTGAGTGAGGCTGAACATTTGCATATTTTGCACCAAAAAGTTTCGTTAAGCGCTCAATAGCTGCTTGTTCTGCCACATCGACAAATTCACATCCACCATAATAGCGCTTTCCTGGATAACCTTCTGCATATTTATTTGTCATCACGCTTCCCATTGCCTCTAATACATCTGGGCTAACGAAGTTTTCTGATGCAATCAATTCCAGGGTTTGATGTTGACGTTGTCCTTCCTTCTCAATCGCTTCAAAAATGGTTAAATCATTTTGTTTTAAACTCATTTCATTTTCCCCCTAATCATTTTTTGATTATTCTGAATTTTAATACGGTTCGAGACACTAAAATCTCTTTCCCGCTACATCTACTTTTCTATGAAGACTGTTAAAAACAGTATGATTTACTACCTTTTTTGCACGCAAAAAAGGACAGAAAAGGGTAACGTAGCGTTCTCTACCCTTCTCTGTCCTTTTACCTGAGAGTTTAGCTCCATTTTAAATAGAACCTTTCCCCTTTGGTGGCGTCCTTGTTTATACGCGCTCTCCAGAGGTGCGTCCAGTTGTGGTTCCATCTACCTGAGAGATTTGTTCCAAGGGTCTTTTTGGAACTTGCTCCTTCGGTGGCTTGTGTCGCATTGCACTCTCCCACAACTGTCATTCGCTTATTCAATTTGGTACATTTAGAATAGTAGTTGTGATTAATTATGTCAAGCAATTTTGAAAGCGTTAACAACACTATTCTAAAATAATCCCTTTCTCATCAAAATATAAGCATTCATATATCTTAATGGTTGCTTATTAAAGCGGGCAGACTGCCACTTAATTTCCCACTACCTTCCTCTGATTCGTCTGATCTACCTTCGTTTTTCGCATCTTATAAATCGCAATCAGCAAAAGAAACCAAACAGGAGTTACGAACAAGGCAACACGAGTATCTTCCGCAAGTGCAAGCACAACAAGTACGAACGCTAGGAAAGCAAGGATCAAGTAATTAGAAATTGGATAAAGTGGTAATTTAAATTTGTTCATTTTCGCTAGATCTGGCCTTGTTTTGCGGTATTTCAAATGACTGATGACAGTAATTCCCCAAATAAAGATGAAACATACTGTAGAAATACTTGTAATTAACGTAAATACTCCTTCGGGCATTAAATAGTTCAAAACAACGGAAGTTAGAATGACGACAGTTGAAAAGGCCAATGCATTGGAAGGTACTTTACGGGCATTAAGTTTTGCAAATGGCACAGGTGCATTTTTATCTTTGGCAAGTGAGTATACCATCCGGCTTGTACTGAAGATTGCGCTGTTACATGCCGAAGCGGCCGATGTTAGGACGACAAAATTGACGATACCGGCAGCTGCAGCGATACCAACTGCCACAAATACTTGGACGAATGGGCTTTCCGATGGGATGATTGCGTTCCACGGATAGACACTCATAATGACAATAAGTGCGCCAATGTAGAAAATTATAATCCGGATAGGAATATTATTGATTGCTTTTGGGATAACTTTCTCTGGATCTTCTGTTTCACCCGCTGTAAGTCCTACAAGTTCAATACCAACAAACGCAAACACTACCATCTGGAATGAGAGGATAAAGCCATTTATTCCATTTGGGAACATACCTTCGTGTCTCCATAGATTTGTGAAACTGGCTGCGCCTGAATCTGTGGAAAAGCCTTTAATAATCATGAAAATACCGATACCAATTAGTGCTAGAATAGCGATAACTTTAATTAATGCGAACCAGAATTCCATTTCGCCAAAAAGTTTTACGGTGGCTAGATTCATAAATAGCAAAATGACAAGCGCAATTAAACCTGGCATCCACTGTGGTACGGAAGGAAACCAATACTGGGTATAAAGACCAACTGCTGTTAAGTCGGCCATTGCGATTGAAATCCAGCAAAACCAGTAGGTCCAGCCAGTAACAAATGCCGCCATATTACCTAAATAGTCTTTTACAAAGTCAACAAAAGAATGATAGTTCAAATTAGATAAGAGTAGTTCTCCAAGAGCGCGCATGATTAAAAAACAAATGACGCCTGTAATCAAGTAAGCAAATAAAATTGATGGCCCAGCTAAATGAATAGATTTACCCGCTCCAAGAAATAATCCCGTTCCGATTGCACCACCAATAGCTATGAGTTGTACGTGCCTGTTTTTTAACCCTCTATCCAACTTTTGTTCCTGCATACGATTCCCCACTTTCTACTTTTATAGGCTACTTGGATTTTTTTCTTTATAAAGGGTCAGTCCTTCAATGAGTTAAATACTTAGCGTACTGGGAGACTGACCCCACTAATGTAAGCGCTTTCCTTAATAGGTACTGGATATAGATTTTTATCAAAATAGATTCATATTCTGTCCCCTTTTTTAATTTTTTTCTAATCTACCAACCTTTTTGAAAAAAATATTGTGCGGTAATCGTTGAAATTAAAAGATTAACTCTTTTTAACAGATTTCAATGCACACTCCTCTCTTTTTCCTTTTTTATCTTTCCAAATACAAAAAGGGCAGGGGAAAGATAGGGGGTTTCCTAACTTCCTCTGTCCTTTTACCTGAGAGTTTAACTCCTTCGGTGGCCTTGGGCTCTCTCCAGAGACGCGTCCAATTGTAGTCCATTTACCTGAGAGATTAGTTCCCTGTTTTTTAGGGTTTGCTCCTTCGGTGCTAAACAACGTTTAGTCTCTCCCACAATCATCATCCGCTGATATAAAGTTGCTTTAATAGTTGTATATTAACGGGTTTTAATGGGAATTTCAACAACTATCCGAAAAATCCCTATTTTCTGAATTTTAAACGCAGACGATATTTTTTTCTGACAGTTCATAAATTAGAAGTTATTAGCTATGCAAAATCAAATTTGTTGTATCGTAGGTGCAAACCAATCCACTTTTGAACTATGCTTAGAATAACGAAGGATTTAGGCATTTTGTCGATTGAAAATACGTCTAGATCTATAGATGGGGGAAGGTAATATTGTCTATATTTTTATCACAATTGATGTATGGAAAAAGAGAAAATTGACGTATTGCGAGACTCGCGAGAATCCTTGCAGCAGTAAAGATTGCTTAGGGGCATCCTCCTTCTCTTCTTTAACAACTTCCTCTTGGTCCCAACCACTTGCTAAATTAGCAATGACGATAATTGCTAGAACCCATCCCCACCACTTCTTTGGCTTCTTTAGCTTGATTTTCTTATCCTTACTCATTTCCGCTCACCACCTTTTTCGACTTTCAATATTTAATGCGAGATTTTCACCCATTACGACTAAACCTATCACACCGATTTGTTGTTTTGCCATGGTCCATTCGTCCCTTCTTAATTATTAGAATCAAGCTTAGCTACTTTGAAATCAATCTTTAAATCTCGTCTCTAGTTATACAATAATAATCCTTATTGATCCAAATTATTTACTTGGATATACGTTACTCCGGTTCTTTCTTCTCCTTTCAGAGCCTGGTTTTGCAGGTAGATAAACACATATTCTTCTTGTAAGATTTAACCCCCACCCTTACAGGGAGAATGCTTGATTATCCTAGTAATGATAATAATTTCTAATTTAATTCTTCTTTTTTCGCCTGGATCATTTCTTTGATTTTTTCTCTAAATTTCTCATTCGTGAAAATATCCTGTGTGGTTGTTAAGTGTCGCTTGGCATGTCTGGAGAAGTTAGTCGCTGCCAACCACTGACCACAATATGGACATGGAAGCTGTGCGTCTACTTGCCATTGTGTCGTTACGAATCTATTTGTATTTGAATTACTTCTTTTTGCAACCTTATTGACTACCTTTGTATTCGTATCGACATAGGATCAGATGCTCTTTTTTACTCTAGCAATGGTGGAAAAACGGAGTCCAACAAAAATGTTTGGGGCGGCACAGAGCGACCATATTTAATGGTCAAAAACGATCCATATGATCCGTAAACTGCATGGAGCTTTAGTGTGAAGAAGCATCAAATAGACCTTACAAACTTAGATCTGACAAAACCAGATACATGGTGGGCTAATACGAAGGAAGTCGAACAAACACAAGAAATTTCTAATATAAAAGCATGGCTACAGTCAAATGGCTATACAGGCAAAGATATTAGAATTATCGCTGTCCCTTTACCTCACCCTTCAAGCACCAACAAGTGGCGGCAGGGTGAGTAAAGGAAGTATTACGATTGAATTTATGGTGAAAGAAAAGGGGAAAGCACTACAACAAAGTGTAATATTAGAAGATGTAGCGGCTTCCAAAATTAGAGACATTATAGGTCTGAGCTTCATGAAAAGCTTTTTAATAGACAAAGTGGATACTGCAAAGGATACGATTAACGTTTCAGGAAAAGGCTTCGGCCATGGTGTCGGACTAAGCCAGTATGGCGCGAAAAAGGCTGGCGAACAGGGAAATACGTATCGCGAGATTCTTGCATTCTATTATGAAGGGACAAGCTTAAAACAAGCTTATAAGCCAGAACCTGAGGAAGTAGAACCAGTAAAGCCGGACCCTTCACCTGTCATTCCAACGCCAATCCCAACACCAGTTCCGGACCCTGCCCCTAAAGATGAAACAGCGCCAACAATTAATGATATAAAAACGTATTATGATACTAAAACAGACCAAGTCAAATTAACCTTTGATACGAATGAAAAAGCGAATGTGACAGTGGAAGTTAAGGATGAAAAAGAGGATATCGTCGCTTCTCTTGTTTCAGGGGACGAAAAGCCATCAGGATCGCAATTAGTCTTTTGGGATGCTTCAAGGGTAAGCACCGGTTCATACACCTTTGAAATTAGAACGATTGATAGTAGTAATAATTCAAGTTCAGCATCTGTTCCATTTTCATTAACAAAGCCTGACACAACGGCACCAGTTATTAATAATACAAATACATCATATGACTCAAAAGCGAATAAGGTTTTTCTAAAGTATGAGACCAATGAAAAATCAAAGGTTACTGTTCAAGTAAAAGACGCAAAAGGTAAAATCCTAGCTACTCCGATCAATAATACAGAGAAAAATGCCGGTATCCAATGGACATCGTGGAATGTATCGAAGGTTTTGAACGGTAAGTACTCATTTGAAATTGCAACGATCGATAGTAATCAAAATAAAAGCTCGGCAACGGTTACATTTACATTAACAAAACCCGATACAACTTCACCTTCCATTAAGTATATAAAAACTTCATATGATTCAAGAACGAATAAAGTTGATTTGAAGTATGAGATTAACGAAAAGGCGAAGGTAACTGTTCAAGTAAAAGATGCAAAAGGCAAAACCGTGGCGACACTGACCAATAATACTAATAAAAATGCCGGTGTCCAAAGTGCATCATGGGATGTATCAAAGGTTTTGAACGGAAAGTATACGTATATAACATTACAGCGATAGATCCAAGTAAGAACAAACCGTGCAACGACGACTTCCAACACATTAAACAAACCGGCAGCGAAGAATATGACTGGTAGGGTCAATGCTACAAAGTTAAATGTCCGTTCCAAACCCTCCATATCAGGGAAAGTTCTTGGCTCTTTGAAGAAAAGCCAAACTGTTACCGTCATTACTAATAGCAGTTCTTGGTACAAAATTAAGTACGGTAAGGAAACAGGTTATGTATATGGAAAATACTTAACGAACGTCCAATAGCGAAATCTATCCATGAAAAGCCCAAGTCAATATTGGGTGAGCACTGAAAAAGACCTTGATTATTTAAAAGCCTGAAGTAAACCAAAAAATTAAACCTTTATAGTTAATTTGGCAACTTGAGGGCAGGAACCGGTAATCTACTTGGTTCATGCTTTTTAAATTGAGCTAAATTCGTTGGTCTCTCGTCCTCCATAAGTCAACCGATATTACTTATGAACAAGAAACGCTCAAAGAAGCTTTAGATACTAATATTTTGTTCAGCTAAACCAATCATTTAACTTCATCTGCAATGATTCCTGGTTAGTGAATCCATATCCAGCTTGTGAATTATAAGAGTAATCACCATTATTAATCGGCAAAAAAACTACTTATTGATAAGAATCGTGTTTCAGCGGTTTTTGCAACAGATGATTTAAAAGTAATAAGTTCAGAGCAAGCGTTTAGCATTACTCAAATAGCCAAAGCCGGATTCAGTGCTGAATCCGGCTTTGGCTGTTTCTACTATTTTTCGAAAATTGCATTTGATAGAAGACGGAACAAGTAATCCGGGTGGTCGCGGAAACCTGCTTCTAACCCAATAAGAGTTACATCTTTATTCTGTTCTTTTACGATTACAGCTTGGCCTTTGGCGGTTATGTTATTTTTCCAGTGACCAGCTACGAAGAAATTATCTGAATCTGCAAGGGTCGCGACGACTTCATCATTATCCGTACCAGTGAACCATGTTGGACGATAGACAAAGCCGATATCATCCTCTCCATATCCTGCTGTTAAACCATTTCCCTCATAATCGACTTTTACGATACCATTACTGTTGGAACCTCCTACATTAATGATGTCGTCTGTAAGACCGAGTGTTTTAGTTGCTCTAGATGCACCAGCACCTACAGCTATATATTTGCCTCCTTCATTTAAGAAGCTTGTCACATTGGCTTTAAACTCATTAAGTTGCCCGGCGTTTTGTAACCCAAATTCTTTATTAGCTTCAGATAGGTTGGTAGAAATGAGACTTTCCGTTCCACTATAGACAAAAATATCAAAACCGTTAAGGGTATTTTTAGCCACTTCGACTGGAGTAACTTCTGTCACATCAAAACCTAGTCTTTTCAAAGCTAGCTTTGTTCCTGCGTGTGATTTCTGTTTACCCATACCTCCATCCTTTAATATAGCCACTTTTAAAGACGTAATAGCCACTGCATTTGCTGGTACCTCAGCAGTTCCAACCTGTAACCCTGATTCTTTCACCGCTGCTGATACCTGATTAGCTACAGCTTTTGCAAAGAAGTTACCTTGTGCATCACGTACAATAGGTATTCCTTGCTTAAGCAATGCATTTACTAAATTTACTGATTGGACAGAACTATTCGGAATCAGAAACGGTCCTTTTCCTGAGACCGTTCCTTGACCTGTAATCTTGTTTACTTTCGTTGCATTGACTTTAATAGGATTTTGTGTGGCTACTGCCTCGAATCCCCAAAGCTCCGGTAAACTCCATGCGGAAATGTCGTACATTGCTGGGGTATCGTTCGTGATGTCTTCCCCATCCCAGAGCATCGTGTTTGCTAATCCTGCCTTCGCCTGATCCATCTCAACGAGATACGTTCCTTTTGGATATGACACTCCATCCGCTTCAAATGCATTCACGGCTTGAACAACTTCAATATCATTATTGATCAAATGATTTACAGCCTTATTCGTAACAGTCGGATCCTTAGGGTCTAGTGGAAGTATGTAGGTTTTTGGAAATAACCCTTCCTGATGAAAAGGATGGTCAAAGTTAATTCCTCTTTTAAAAACTTCAATTTGGTCAGTAATCATGGATTGCTTGTTAGCTGTTGCAAATTTCAGTGCCCCCATAATCGAATTATACATCCATCGTACGCCATCCCAATCATTTGTTGGAGCTTCTAATGTATGACCGTAAGCACCATGATACATCGCATACATTGGTGTGAAAATTGGTGGGTAATCATCCCAGCCAGCGGAGTCATCGCGCAGCGGAATATATGTACCTTTCATGTTTTGATACAAGGATCCTGAATAGTTCTCATGATCCTTCATTATTTCCGCTTCCATCGCTTCTGCCTGTTTATAGGCCCATTTTCCGTATAGGTCATACTCGTAATTAGGATTATGCGGTGGCGTACAAGGCTCAATTAACCCCTGTAGATTTGGCTGATAATTCTTCACATAACCATGAGTATCAAGGAACACCATCGGGTTCCATTCTTTAATGAGCTCAACCATCTCTTTTGTTTCTGGTTGCGATTGGGTGATAAAGTCACGATTTATGTCAATTCCTTCACCATTAAAGCGGGTGGCATCAATACGTCCATCAGGGTTTTGTACGACATTGAAAATAAGAATATTATTCTCTAAAACGTCTTTGGTCGTTGCATCATTTTGGGTAGCAAAACGTTCAATTAATTGAAGGATTGCATCGCTTCCGACAAATTCAGTCCCATGAATAGAACCATTAATCATGATTGGAACTTTAAAGTCAGGATTATTGGCGATCCATTCTTGAGCTTTGCCTGGATTCTTAAACATTTGCTTTCTAAGTGCTTTCACTTTTCCGAACTTCCCTTGCGTTGTTGGGTCAGCAATCGTGACAACGTAGAGTGGGTTTCCATCAGCTGATGTTCCACGGACTTCAACTTTCACACGGTTTGAAAGTTTTTCAATCTCTTTTAATTTGGAACCAATTTGTGAGAATTTCACAAAGTCATAGTTTTCGCTATTAAACTTGCTTCCGTCCTGTTCCTCATATGTATTCACATTTGTCCATTGAGGTTTCTCAGCATGTCCAGAACTCCACGGAATTACAGTTAGTAAACTCACAGCCATCAGGCCGGATAATGCTTTTTTCTTTTTCATCCTAAAACCTCCAGTATGATATATAGTATTTTTTTGTATATATTAATTAATACATAGATTAATTGAATAGGAACACGAAATGACTGGCTAATGGGCTGAACAAATTATGTTGAAAGCGCTTTAATTTAATAACGTCGAACTAATCACATCGTTAAAAATATTCTGTATAATCTCCCCCAGCAAGTAATGCTACATAAAGTTGAGCTTCCGAAACTAGTGCTGCAATAGGAGCGAATCCCAATAAAATAAACATTGAACGACTTGGTGGAAACGCAATACCTAAACCCGCATTACCAGCGGCTACTGTAGCTGCTTTAATTCCTTTCTAGACTAATAAATTTCTCCTTTTCTGCATCCTACAAATATTTCCTTTCTAAAAAATAAATTTCCATACATGTTTAAGAGTATCGCCTCCTTATTTAGAAGTAGTAACCCACAAACTTAGATAACTGTTTTATAATATTATATACTTATTTTTGTTTAAATTGGGAATTTTCAGTTAATAATGACTGGATTTTTATCCTATATTCCTCACTTAAGAAGCATATTATTATATAATATTGGCAATCTCATTATTCTCTGTTACGGTTCTTCCTGTACATCAGCCTTAAACAAAGAATAAAAGCCCCTAGGTTCATCTTAGAGGCTTTTATTTATTGTATCTCATTAAAAAAAGTAATCTTACCTTATGAGACGAAAAAAATAGCAAACTAAATGCCGTCTTCTTTTAAAAGTCTTTCAAATCGCCAGACCATGTAAAACAACATCCTTTTCCATATTTCCTTACGAAAGATTGCTTCACCCTTTATCGATAATGTATTGACGACACAAATGAAAAAATCAGAGTTTACGCCGCTTTTGCATTAAGTTTTATTGGTAGTAAAGTGGTTTTATCGAGGTTGCATAAAAGATTAGTAATGGAATAAGACGAAGAGGTGTGGGAAGAATTAAAACAAGCCATTTCAGCAACCATTAATTAACCTCTTCTTAATATTGTGGGATATAAAATAACCGTAACATGCCTTCTAGTCACTCTTATAATTCGTAAAATAGATATTTAACGCAAAAATTAATAAATATAATTTGCCACACTCTCTTTCTCTTCATAAATCTAGAGCTTATGTAAATATGGTTTTCAATTAGGCAATAACTCTAGGACAAAAGGAAACTATCTTATATTTATAGAGATCATATTAAATATTATATATTCTAACGAGGTTAACGTTCTTGAATATGCCCTTCCTTTTCAAGTGATAAATCAATAAAGAGAACTGATGTCGGTATATCAGTTCTCTGTTAAAATTTCTATATTCTTTATTTGTTAAATGAGAGAAATTTTTAGTGAATCAAAAAAATCAGTCCCTACTGAACCTTACCATTATTCTGTTGGTTATTCTTTTCTGAAATTCGTCTTTGATTGGCTTTCGTCTTAGCATTCACATGGTTTGCATCATTTGGTTTATTTTTTTTAGAACCTCTTGCATCATTACTCATACTTATTCACCTCCCACGGCAGCTTATATACGTATGTTAGCTTACTCTTGCCTCCAAATTTTATACGCCTCACCTGGATGTGGCACATCGCTAACTAGCAAAAAGACATCCCGTACAGACCGCGGACAACATTATTTCAATCACACAAAAAGAGCAAACCCGTTTAGAGCCCGCTCATGTTATGATTCAAAAATATCCCCATCAAAACTTATATCCCTTCGATGTTCAAATTCAATTGCACCCTATTCACTACGTGAAAACCGTAAGAAAGCCTAATAAATGTATTCAAGATAGGTATATGGGTTATTTGTTTTTTTCTTTGGCTAACCAAAAAAGAAGTAAACCTCTTTCCTGTTAACTCATCAACACGGATAGGTTCGACTGGAACGTTTTCTTTTTCTGAATCTCGAAATGGATGATGGGGGCTAAAGAGAAAATTCCAGCTGATATACCCCTCCAAACCATTAGATCCAATTATTACGACTTCCTTTCTGCCCGATAGTTATGAAGTTTCCCTTAACTGCAGCCAGCATCCCTAGATTGACACACCCTTTTCAGAAACCCACCTATTGCTTCAGGTAAAAACTTCAGCGGCAGACTTAAAATTAAGGGTGCAGTAAATATAGGTATACTGAGTTATTACTTTCTTCTTATTGAAAAATATCTCAATTTATGTCAATTGAAACCAAATTACGTGTTTGTTATCTTAGTTAATGAACCGGTTCATGACTATTTTCTGTTTGAATATTAGTCACAATAAAAGGAGAGATGAAACCATGACACAAGAACGTAAATCAACAAGCGCAGTGGAGCAGTATGCTAATCTCATCCCCATGAGTGAAATTGCTTTGAACACAGATCAATTATTTCCTTTTCCAATCTTTAATAGTTTACGACAAAAAACTCCTGTAAGGTACGACGAGGATCGAAGCTGCTGGGATGTGTTTCGATATGAAGACGTTCATTATATTCTAAAAAACCCAAAACTATTTTCATCGGAACGAGGGTCTGGAACTCTTCAAGGAAGCATTTTGACAATGGATCCTCCTAGACACACGAAAATGAGAAACTTAGTGAACAAGGCATTCACTCCTAAAGCTGTGAAGGATTTAAAAAATAAAATAGAAGAAGTGACACTTTATCTTCTCGATCAAGTTAATGGGAAGGAAACCATGGATCTCGTTCATGATCTTGCAGGTCCTTTGCCTGTCATTATAATTGCCGAATTATTGGGGGTCCCTACTAAGGATCGCGATCTTTTTAAAACCTATTCCGATGTTCTCGTGGAAGGGGCCAAAGACAATTCAAGTGAAGCCTTCCAAGTAATGACACAAAAACGCAAGGAAGGAAACGAGTTTCTTAAACAA
The DNA here is from genome assembly GCF_043656335.1 of Peribacillus sp. NPDC056705. Lineage (NCBI taxonomy): Bacteria > Bacillati > Bacillota > Bacilli > Caryophanales > Bacillaceae > Peribacillus > Peribacillus sp. NPDC056705. The sequence continues at coordinate 50,920 of NZ_JBHTYI010000020.1, forward strand.
TATTTCAAAAAAATAATTTTAGAGAGAAAAAATAAGCCTGAAGAAGATTTAATTTCGCTATTATTAGCAGCAAAAATTGATGGGGAAAAATTAACAGAAGAAGAGGTACTATCTTTCTGTGTTTTATTATTAGTTGCGGGCAATGAAACTACAACTAATTTGATTACAAATGCCGTACGCTACATGACAGAAGATAAAAACATTCAAGAACAAGCTAGGACAAATCTGCCTTTAATACCAAAATTGGTAGAAGAAACACTACGCTTTTATCCTCCAATACAGGCAATTGGCCGTGTTACAAAGGAACATGTCAGAGTTGGGGACAAAACAATCCAAAAGGGGGAACAAGTAATTTGCTGGGTCGGTTCGGCAAACCGGGATGAACAAAAGTTTGCAGAACCTAATCGGTTTACGTTAGAAAGGAAATTAAATCCTCATTTGAGTTTCGGGTTTGGTATTCATTTTTGTTTAGGTGCCCCACTTGCACGTCTAGAGGCAGAAGTAGCTCTCGTGACACTTTTAAGTACTTTTGCAAAATTGGAGGGTGTAAAAGGGGCTGAGCTGGAGGCGATTCCAAGTCCGTTCGTTTTTGGAGTGAAAAGACTTCCTTTAAAACTCACAAGATAATGAGCCTTGCTGCCTAAGAATATATAGATTTGGTAAAACAAAAACCTATCAATAACAAAAAATGAATTTTTTAATATAATCTCAATGAAAAAGGGAGTATATTAAATTACGACCTTTTAAAATTGATTATTTGGCAAGCATTTGTTGGAGAAGATGTTAAACCTTATATTCATTCCAGTTATTAGAAATTAAAACTGCAATAGGTTGATCAAAACTTAATCTACGAATTTTATGACCTAAAAAATACAGAAACAAAAATGGAAATCACAAAATGATTTCCATTTTTGATTTGTTTAGTCCGACTGTATCTGGCAGTATAAAAGGATTGAGCATCAGTCTAGGATTTTCTAAATCAAGTGCTAAAAACTATTCATTAGATGCTGGTCCTAATAGACGAGTCTATATGGGATAGAGTGAAATATGCTGTTGAAACAGGAGAAAAGCACACCATTAATATCTACAATGGGGATACCATTACAAAGAAGAATTATAAAGTCAAAAAAGTTAAGTACGGTGAATACGGACTGGTCAACTATTAATCCCAAAAAAAAGATTAGCTCATGGCTAATCTTTTTTTAATAATAAATTCTCCTAATCCCCCTAATAAATGTAATGTGTAAATAATTATTAAGGCTCTGGCTACAACAAAACCATCTATAGTAAATCATATTCCCCTCGTAATAAGGCTTCCGAAAACCAAAAAGAAATTAATATTGCCAGAGGTATTAAGAGAAACATTAAAGCTAGTTGCGTTTTTTTTCATAAGCGTCCCGTCTTAAAGTAAGTATTTTACAAATAACAGCATTATTTCTGGAAATAATCCACATTAACGGTCATTAAAAAATCTTACATGTAATAAAACCCCAAAATATATAGCCTATCTATTAAGAGAAATCTTAACTTATGAGACGAAAAAGATGAGATAAACCAAAATTCCAATGCAAATTTTCCATCCTATTTAAGAATGACTAATTCTCTTCTTTTTACTAAAAAGACGGCTCTCAATTTGAGTGCCGCCCCCTTTTCTTTAATATACTGTCCCAACTCTAATATGCATTATTCTGCTTTGAATGTTTTCTTCACTTTGTCGCTTTCATTCATTCCAGGGCGTGTCACTGTTACATAAACAGAACCTGAACCCTTACCTAACTGCTTAACCGTAAGGGTTGCAGAGGAAGAAGTGGATGTTTTACTAGATAGATACTTCCCGGAGGATGAATAGAGTTTAACAACGTCGCTTTTTTTCAATCCTTTGACTATTACAGTATCTGACTTCCCCTTATTATTCTTAATCATAATGTTGGAAGCGCTTGGCTTAGGTGTCTTCGGTTCTGCTTTAAACGATACCTTTACTCTAGAACTCTCGAGCATTCCACTTTTGGTGTTCGACACATAGATAAAACCGGCATTCTTTCCTAATTGTTTGATGCTAAAAGTTGTAGAGGAACCTGAAACTGGTTTAGATGTAGCAAATAGCTTTCCTTTCGAATCGAACAACTTCACTACATCGCCTTTAGCAAGGGCACTCACTTTCACGCTATCCGATTTGCCTACATAATTTGTTATTTGTACCGACTTACTGCTAATAGACGGCGTTGGAACTTTTACAGCCAGTTGGTATTTATGATTGCGGGTGTTTGTATAATCATTCACCGATATATAGTACCGCCCTGCAGGAAGGGAATACCTCTTCGATTCTATTCCATTTGCAAACTGGTCATACTTCGTATTAAAGGATCCCACTTCATCACCGTTTGAATTATAGAGGCTCATATACCAACTAACAGATGGCTTCCTTCCCATCTCTAGAGATACACTTGATGGTTTTGTTAGGAAAAACGTAAAATAATCAGTGTCATTGTAATCTTGGAGATGCCCATAATAGTTTTTGCCCAATCCAATACTGTTTGCCTGCTGGGCGTTGTCATTGAATTCTTTTTCATAGGCAGTTGACTTTGCAAACTTTACGGTAAAGGCATAGGGCTGGTGAGTTGAACTGGAATAGTCTTCAATATGGATTAAGTACTCTCCTTTAGGTAGTCCGACCGTCCGTTCCACCGGTTTTGTGACGTTCGAAGAATATTCTGTCGTCAACTCACTAAGCACTTCACCCTCTAAATTTAAAATACTCGCATTCCATCCGATGCCAGCTTTTTGACTCATATTGAGAGTGACAGCTCCACTTTCAGGAAGGGTGAATCTATAATAATCCTCATCACTATAATTTTGTATCTCACCCACGTAAGGTGTATTTAATTTAATTTTATTTGCTGCACTTGAACTATTGTTGAATTCGTATTCCACATTTGCATTTTCTTCAAAATTAACAGCAAAATAATAGGTTTTGTTAATAGAATTAGTATAATCTTCAATATGTAAGTAATATGTACCAGCTGGCAATCCTACTTTCCTTGCCGTTACACCCATGGCTTTATTGCTGTAATCGGTAGTTCCACCTGTAAACTCATTTCCACTACCATCCAGGATTTCAAAATCCCATGCATATCCTGGATAGTTATTCATGTTAAAGGTGACTTGACCTGGTTTTTTCAGCGTGAACTTCCAATAATCTTCGTAATCTCCATCTCCATTAAGGATTGCATGATTAACAGCATTTACATTAATTAGCTTTGCTGCTTGCATGGAATCCAGTCCAACGTTTGCTGAAACCTTCAAGACTCCGCTAACCAAGATGAGACATAGTACCCCCAAAAAAGCACTTGCTGCCATTAAGTATTTTTTCATTAATAAATTCCTCCTATGACATTTTTACTAGAATATTATTCTACCATGTTTTACAAATAATCTTCCTAATTTTTTAATCTTTTGGAATTTTTTCAGCTAGATGTCAGTCGTACTTAAGCTGTTAATTCCTCAATCGTAAGGAACAGTTGAGACAAAAAAGAAATTTCACTAAAATTGATATTCTTCTTAATGTAGATCTTCTGTTGATGTTGTTCTACTTTATCTATAGTGATATCTATTGCATCCACTTCTTCTTTTGTCATTGGTTCAGTAGCCTCAGTTTTAGTTTTCACTTTTTCAACCTCTTTGCCGTGTTTCTCCACTTCTTTATTAGCCTTTTGAATTTCCTTTTCAAGTTCAGTGACTAATTTATCAGCTTTTCCAGCTTTTCTTCCCCATATTTAAGCGTAGCATTCAAGTTTTTAATTGTATTGTTAGCTGCAGCAAGCTCTTTAACCTATTCGTAATTTTCAGCTGTTTTGATGGCCAACTGATCCTTAGTGGCCTGATGATTATGTTTCAGTATTCAATTTTGTTACTAAATCTGCCAAAGCTTTGGGTGCAAATATGAGATGTTTAAAAATAAGCTATGTTACTCGTTAATGCTGATATATCGATAATAAAAAAGAATGCCTATATATAGGCATTCTTCACCGTTTTTTATAACCATTTTTCTTCATCATCAATCCATTGATTATTTTTCAACTCATATGATTTAGTATCATCGTGGAAAACAAAGAATGATGGTAATTTCAATATATCTCCACCTGATTTTTTCCAACATTGACTAAACCAATCTGTAAACGCTTTTTGTTCTAACTCGTATATTGCTGGATAGTTTTCTTCGTAAAATTATCAATAAAATCATCCAATGAATTTTCGATTAACTGATAGTAATAAAAACCAGAATTGAAATTCTGGTTTTTATTACTAAATTGAGGGTACGCTTCGCTAAAACTAATGGAAATCATTAGCTATTTTCTCCACTATGTGATGCACAATAGCTCTGCGAAACTTATGATGACGTACCCTCCCATGTCTCTTAGCGTCATTTGCACTTACATTCCTTCGTTCGGTCTATTCATAAGGCAGAGGCATGCTAAGTGCCCCGGGGACTCTTGGTCTTAGCTTAGTAATGTTGCTGGCGTCTCCGTGTCATCCTTCTTGTTTTAAATCGACCCCTTCATATCAAAATATTTATTGACATCCATTAATAAAGAACGTATAGTTTCTATGAATATAATTGATAGTGATTTTCATTACTGATTACAAAATTTTTTTTTACATAACAAGATACTTTTCAATCCATAGGGGGCCTTCATGAAAATCAAGTTAGTTACGACTTTTTTAATTTTACTCACAGCTTTTGTCATTTTACCAATAAATAGTTTTGCAGCTAATGCATCCGATGATATGAAAAAGGCAAATGAGATAATTGTAGAATCTATCCAATCTGTGGATAAGGGGGACACAAAGGAAGCTTTTAAGCAATACGAAACCTTTACATCTACTTGGATTTCTATTGAAGATGGAGTGAAAAACCATTCTCAGCCAGCCTATCATGATATTGAAGATAACATGGGTCAAGCTCAGTTCGCTTTTGCTCAGCAGCCTGTGGATAATGAGAAATTAAAAAATGCACTTATTAGATTAAAAGAGACCAATCAAAAGTTTATAGAGGGTAAGTATTCTTCTTCATCTAAAAGTGGTAAAAATTCAGGTACCACTGGAAATGTAGCAGAACTTGTGACACTGCTAAATCAGTCTCTTTCGAAGATTAATGATAATGATATCGAAGGCGCAAGAGGGGACATAGAGAAGTTCCGAAAATCATGGTTGAATGTCGAGGGAATTGTCCTTACTCAATCCTCAAAGATATATGGTAATGCAGAAAGGGATATGGTTGCTAGCTACGCCATGCTATCCTCCAATCACCCAGATGTACCAGGTGCAAAAAAAACGATTGAAGGTATGCGTGATTACCTCTCTCCACTGGTAGCAAAGACAAGTTATACGATGCTTGATGCAACGACCATTCTTCTTCGCGAAGGATTGGAAGGATTGCTTGTAGTGGTGGCTTTGCTTGGATTTTTGAGAAAAGCTGGCCATGAAGCGAAAAGTAAATGGATCTGGTACGGAGTAGGAGCCGGACTTGGAGTAAGCCTTGTACTTGGCGTAATTGTAAACCTATTATTTTCTGCTGGTACATTCGGCAGTAACAATTTTTTGATATCCGGCTGGACAGGGATATTTGCAGCAGTGATGCTTCTATATATGAGTTATTGGCTTCACAGTAAATCAAGTCTTGCTGAATGGCAACGATATATTCGCACACAAAGTACAAAAGCACTTGATACCGGTAGCTTGTTCTCCCTAGCCATTCTTTCGTTTCTGGCTGTTTTCCGTGAAGGAACAGAGACTGTCCTATTCTTTATCGGGATGGCTGCTTCCATTAAGTTAGCAACGCTTTTACTTGGGATTGCCATTGGGCTGATCATCCTTGTAATTGTTTCATACCTCATACTCAAGGTAGGTTTGAAAATTCCAATGCGTCCATTCTTCCTCGTATCAAGCATTTTGATGTTCTACCTATGTATTAAATTTGTAGGCATGGGGATTCATGGGTTGCAGCTTGCCGGGTTATTACCGGCAACTCAAGCACCCATCCCTAGCATTGACTTTTTCGGTGTATATTCAACCTGGGAAAGTATTATCCCTCAGGTGATCTTACTTATAATTGCTGTTATTGCAGCACTTTTAAATAAAAGAAAAGATAGTAAAATAAAAGTACATACTGGAGGTAACAAAATTGAAATCTCGTAAATTACTAGTTCCTATCATCGTAGTAGCTGCATTAAGCTTAACTGCTTGCGGTACCAATAACGAAAAGAAAGCTGATGAAACCAAGAAAACCGAACAGTCCTCTCCAAAATCTGTTTCCATTAGTGATGGCGTGAAGGATATGAAACAAACGATTGCTGACCTAAATGCAGAGCTAAAAGCCAAGGATGCTACAAAAGTAAAAGAAAGTGGAGCGAAGCTTGAGGAATCTTGGCAAACATTTGAAGACGACGTGAAAGCTAAAAGCCCGGATCTATATGGTAAGGTCGAAACTCCCCTTCACACAATAGAAGCTGGTGCAACGTCTTCCCCGCTTGATGCGCCAACACTTACAAAAGCGGCAAAAGAGTTAGATGGTATTTTATCTGAAGTTCAAAATTTAAAATAACAGGTAAATCATTTTATTTTAGTTAAACCATAGAACAAAAAAGGATAGAGCCTATAGGCTCTATCCTTTTTTGTAGGTGGGAATCATAGTTATTGACTGTAAATAATCAGTATTATGTTAATTATTGGTGTACTTGGTTGTAGTTTTAAAATAAAGTCGATACGTTTTCTAGTTGTAAACCAACTCCCACTTTCTCGCCAAATAAATTAAAGTACATGTTTGGAATGACTGCCATTTTTCAGAGTGTTAGCTATCATTCTCAAGCATATACTTATATTTAAATGAATGATGTCCTTTTTGTACGTATAATAGAACAAAGGGGAATTAAGATGAGTCTAATTTACAAGAAGAGGAGCAATTTGTTCTGTGGAACCAAAAGGTGAAAAAATAAACTGCTTAGCATTAAAAGTCAAAGAGATTATTCAAGCTTCTGGATGTCAAAATGAAGATGTAATTTTTCTGTGCATTGGTTCAGACCGATCAGTAGGGGATTCATTAGGCCCCTTAGTCGGGACAATGCTTAAAGAACATACGGTACCTTATCGTGTTTACGGTACTTTGGAAAATCCCGTACATGCATTTAATTTAGAAGACACGTTGAAAAAAATTAAAAAACAATTCAAAAAGCCTCTTATTTTTAGTGTGGATGCTTGTTTAGGGGATCAAAACCAGGTCGGCTATGTTTTCTTGAAGGATGGACCTCTTGTCCCGGGGAAAGCTTTAAAAAAAGTATTGCCGGAAGTGGGAGATTATCATATTATAGGAATGGTCAATTATATAGATCCGCTGCCAACCATGCAATTTTTAAATGACACTCGTCTATACACGGTTATGAACCTTGCGAAAACAATCGTAAAAATAATTACTCAAGCTACAGACAAGACTTCTGGAATTAAATAAAAGAATGGGCTGTGCCCAAAAACCACTAATAATAATTGGTTTTGGCACAGCCCTACTTTGTTTAAGTTCGAAGAATTTATTAGATAACATTGTACTTAAATAATAGCCCCTGTCAAGATAGCAACAATGATAAGGACTAATGAACAAATTAGAGCCCATTTAAATGCATACCGCTGCAGTTCCCCGATATCTGTTTTTACCATCCCCACTAGTAAAAGAGTCGATGCCACGAGTGGACTTAAGAAATGTACAGGCTGGCCGAGTACGGAAGCTCTGGCAATTTCTAAGGGACTCACACCATAAGCTTCTCCTGCTTCGGCAAGAATTGGCAAAACACCAAAGTAGTAAGCATCATTGGATAAAACGAACGTAAATGGCATGCTGGTGAACGCAACGACCATCGGTAAAAAAGAGCCTAAAGAATCCGGAATGATGGCCACTAATGAATTTGCAATGGCGTCTACCATTTTCGTTCCGGAAAAGATCCCTGTGAAAATACCAGCCGCAAATACTAGTGTGACGACGGTTATTGCGTTTCCTGCATGTGACACGATTCGCTCTTTTTGCTGTTCTAAATTAGGGTAATTAATGATTGAAGCAAGCACAAACCCGATTAGAAACAACACAGGTACCGGTACGAAGCCCATTACAAGAATGACCATAACCGTGAGCGTCAACAAAAGATTGATCCATATTAATTTAGGGCGCTTTAAATCGTCTTGTATGGCAGAAGCTACCGCTGCTTCAGCAAGAGCCCCTTTCATTTCAGGTGCAGCTTTGATATGTACAACACCAAGCCTTTTGCGCTCTTTTTTCCCAAGTACATAAGCGGTAAAAAGAATAGCTGCCATACCTGCGAATAGTGTTGGGATAATCGGGACAAAGAATTCATTTGCATCGAGACCTAAAGATGCTATTGCTCTTGTTGCAGGTCCTCCCCAAGGAGTCATACCACTCATAATACTGACAGCCAGCATAGAAATAGTGGCAAGAATAAGTGGATTCATACCAAGTCGTAAGTAAAGAGGCAGCATAGCGGAAATCGTAATCATATGAGTCGTGGTACCATCACCATCTAAGGCAACGGTCATTGCGATTACTGCTGTTCCTATCGCTATTTTAACCGGATCCCCTTTTACGATTTTTAACATAGTTTTAATAAGTGGATCAAATAATCCAGCGTCAATCAGGACTCCGAAAAACAAAATAGCGAACAATAGCAAAGCGGCTGAAGGTGCAACAACCTTTATTCCATCGAGCATCATATCTCCGAGCTCTGGACCAAATCCGCCAATTAATGCAAAAATAATTGGAATGACCACAAGAGAATTAATAGGTGATAACCGTTTAGACATGATTAAATAAGTAAAGACAACGACCATTGAAATACCAAGTAACGTAAGAATATGAATCCCCTCCCATTAAAGAAACCGCTTACAAATCAAATAAAAAGTTTGAATAGTTAAAAAATATTATATAATATCTTCTGTTTCCCAGTTGCTTTGTTTTCTATTTTTAGAATAGTTCATATCATTAAATAAGTGAAATACATATTTTTTGTACTTTTTCGAAAAAAAAACTTATAATCCATTTTATATTAAATTAAGAAATCGAAAAAGCACAATGAAATTTTCATAATTTCATTGTGCTTTTTCGTTAAAGATTGGAATTTTTATTCAAGAAATCAATAAAGTTTTTCACAGTAGAGAGTTTTAAAGCATCCTGGTTATACATTAACCATGTATTTCTTAACACCGGCTTCCCATTTTTGTAGGATAACCCGTATGTATGCAAGTTATCTGAAGGCTGCAGGCATATTTCCGGCAGAATAGAAACACCAAGATCATTTTTGACCATCTCTTTGCACGTCTCCTGCCGATCTGTTTCCATAGTTACAAATGGCGGCTCCGGGAATCTATCATGCCACCAGCCATTTATTAAGTTTTTTAAAGAACTGTCGGTTTTATAATTTATGAATGGAAGTTCTGGCAAATTATCCAAGTCTACCTCTTTCTTAGAAATTAAACAAAGTCTTTCTTTATGCAGTAACGATTTGATTCCATACCATTCATAGTTTCCACGCAGAATGCCTAATTGAACACTAGAGGAATCCAGAAGATGCATGATTTCTGTACTCCAGCCTGTATTCACATTAAATTGTACATGAGGATATTGTGTTGAAAACTTTTTCAATATTTCTGGTAGTTTATATTGGGCAAAGTTGCTGGAAACGCCAAGCCTTAACGTTCCTCTTACCTCATTTTTCATATTCAGCATATAATCTTTCGTTTTTTGCAACTTTTTCACCATTTCTTCCGCATAGCCCGCTAAATGTATCCCTTCGGAAGTAAACTCAATGCCTCCTTTTATTTTGAAAAATAGGTTCGTACTAAATTCTTTTTCTAAATTTTTAAGCCGGTACGTTAACGCCGGCTGCGATATATATAAACGCTCTGCCGCACGGCTAATGTTTTTTTCTTCATATAGTACCCTTATCGCAATCCAATCTTTTTCGTCCACTTAACCATCTCCCACTTTTTGATTATAAGTTTTTTTATCATTTTCATTAAAAAAATATGTATTTTACTTATTACAGAACTCATCATACTATATTCTCAATGGAACCGGTAGTGCTATAAATATTGTCTTGAGAAAAGGTGGTTATACAATGAAAGTACCAGTAGTTGTAATGCGCGGCGGGACAAGTAAAGGTGTGTTCCTTAACTTTGAACATATGCCTTCGAATCGCTCACACTGGGAAGGTTTCTTACTTGACGTGATGGGCAGTCCGGATCGGAGACAGATTGATGGTCTTGGAGGAGCGAATTCATTGACAAGTAAAGCAGCAATTATCAAAAAATCGGATTCACCGGAATACGATGTGGAATATACATTTGCGCAGATCAGCATCGATAATCAAATGGTTGATTTTAAAGGGAATTGTGGTAATATTTCATCTGCTGTAGGACCTTACGCAATTGAGCACGGATTAGTTCCGGCAAAAGAACCTGTTACACCGGTGAGAATTTTTAACACGAATACACAAAAATTGATTATTGCAGAAGTAGAGGTTGAAAATGGACAAGTGAAAACAGAAGGCAGCTGCTCAATTCCAGGCGTGCCTGGTAAAGGATCACCTATCTATCTTTCTTTTACTCGTGCTGAAGGAGCAGTTACAGGAAAACTATTCCCTACAGGAAATCCAATTGACATGATTAAAACGAAGGATCGACTGATTCAAGTTTCAATCATTGATGTTGCTAATCCACTTGTTTTTGTAAGGGCACAGGATATCGGTCTAAACGGAAGCGAATTGCCCACTGATTATTCACAGGAAAAATTAAATGAACTAGAAGAAATCCGGTCGATTGCAGCTGAAATGTGTCAATTTTCCGATAAGAAATCAGCAACCGTCCAATCTCCTGCTGTGCCTAAAATGACTCTAATTGCTCCTCCTATGGATTACGTCGATTTAAACGGATTGGAAAGAAAAGCGTCAGAGATGGATTTGATGATCAGAATGATGTCGATGCAAAAGCCCCATCAAGCTCTTGCTATTACAGGAGCCATCTGTGCAACTGCAGGAGCTTACTTACAGGAAACGATTTTATCGGATATGGTGGACATCAAACAGGAAATTTTTCGATTAGCCCACCCGGCGGGGATCATGGAAACAAAAGTTGATTTTTTGGCAGGACACATTCGCGCTATTAAAGTGGTACGCACAGCAAGAATCATTTTAGAGGGATACGTGTACACGAAAAATAATTACGAGCTTACCTATCAATTAGCTTGATTTGAATTGATTTGTAAATTACGCAAAAAAAAATTATCTATCACTTGGAGGCTTTGAAATGTGGGTCATCACTGTCTTTTTAAAAGGAAATATTAAAATTTTTGAATTTGACACAGAAAAAGAAGCGAAAGAACTATTCAAAAATATGAATGGCACTAAAATTCTTTCCGAAATAGTTTACTTCAATGATCCTTGTTTTGTATAAGTGAGTTTTCAATAAAGCCCAGACTCTAATGTATCTCCAACTAACCGATGCCTACAAAATTCAATTATAAAATAGGATTGAAAATAGATGAAAAATTTCCGGGGGGAGCTCTCACACTTATACAAGTTAGGATATAGATACTGAATTCAGATTTTCATGGTCACTAGGGTATTTAAGCAAAAAGAAAACTAAATGTTATTTATCATCCTTGTTATATATCCACAAACCAACCCATTATTTAATGACTGGCCATCAGGACACTTAAAGCTATTCTCTAAAACTCATATCCCTATATGATATGAGTTTTAGTCAATGCATAAAGACTCTTAATATTTGAAGTACCAAACAGCCAAGAGCTATTTTAAGCCTTGGCTGTTTTTCATTCTTCTATTTAATGTATCCCTAAACTTTTTGGACAAATTCTTATCTAATTAACTATGCAAGGAAAAGACTCAATGATTATTGACCGCTTCAACCTTTTCTTGAATATAGTGGGCTGCGGATGAACCAGCTAATTTTCCAAAGACTGCGCCAGACATTAACCCGGATCCACCAGGATAGTTTTCATAAAAAATACCCCCAATCATTTCACCAGCAGCAAAGAGACCTTTTATCGGTTGTTCTTCTTTGTTTAACACATGACCCGTAACATCTACATGCAAACCACCGAACGAAAAGGTGATTCCGCACGTAACAGGGAAAGCATAGAATGGCCCTTGCTCAATTCGAAGTGCCCAGTTGGATTTGGGAGGGGTAATTCCTTTCGTTCCTTTGCCATCTTTCTCTGCGGGTCTATACTCGCCATCTTGTACGGCACTGTTATATTCTTCAATCGTTTTAAGGAATTGTGTTTGATTGACCGGCAATAAGCTAGCCAACTCTCTAAGTGTATCTGCTTTATAAATAGTCGCTTCTTCAAGGTCATATTCTTTACGCAGCATCGGGCGTACCTGTGCATCATAAATTTGATATGCCACATGTCCAGGCTGTTTTAATACCTCACGGCCGTATTTGGCGTAGGTGTAATTTCGCAAATCTGCTCCTTCATCAACAAAACGTTTCCCTTCATTATTAAGCATGACACTGTATGGATAAGAATGCTTTTTAAAAATATCTCCCGGCTTCGTGAAGTCTCCTACTTTTGGCGCGTTATAATCTGTCCCAATCGAATGACATCCAGACCACTGTCCAAATTTTTGAGCCCCGACTGCCATAGCCATGGAAATGCCGTCTCCTGTGTTGAATTCGGTTCCACGAACAATTGCCGCTTCCCATTCTTCACCAATATTTTCACATCTCATTTGCTTATTGGCTTCAAAGCCGCCACAAGCCAAAATCACACTGGATGTCCGAACTGTTTCCCTTGTATGATCTTTCTCAACAACGACACCGGATATTGTATTATTCTCTGATACAAGCTCCACAGCACGTGAATCGTACCAAACGTCGATGCCAATTTCTTCTGTCCGCGCAAAGAGCTGTCTCATTAAGCCAACGCCTTTATCTTCCGTTTTGATAGGCAGTCCTCCCCAGAAATTGCGCTTGCCATCTTGTACGAAAGATTGATTTTCATAATTCAATTCAAATCTTATTCCCTGATCACGCATCCACGCAATTGTTTCATACGATTTAGTAACCAGCTGTTTTGCTAATTCAGGATTACTTTGTCCACCTGTTACTCGCATTAAATCATCTAAATAATCAGATTCAGTGTATTCAGGCATAACAATTAATTCGGCTTCTGCGTCTGTTAATTCTGGTATTACTTTTCTGATTGCGTCTAAATTATTGTAGGCAACACGTATGGCTCCATCTGTGAAGAAAGAGTTTCCTCCACGCTTTTCCAATGGTCCTCGTTCTAATACAAGAACTCTAGCACCGCCTTCTTTTGCTGAGATTGCGGCACATAAAGCTGCGTTTCCTGCCCCTACTACAACTACATCATAATTTTGTACATTTGCCATTTTTACCCCTCCTGTTAAGTGATAACTCTTCATGTAAATAATAAGTGAAAATAATGAATAAAAATAATATTGTTTTTTTATTCATTCCCATAGAAAAATTTTATGAAAAAATGCAGTAAACGTGAACTATAGTGAGTCTATTGCTTTACATAAAAAGATAGATTTCTTTTATTCATTAGTTGTATTATACTTTTAGAAATCAAATAAATTATTACTATTTATAATTACCCATAAATATTTTTTATGGTTAAAGGAGAAAAATTTTATGGATGAAAAAGACTGGCTTATTTTAATTACTCTCTACGAAGAAAGAAATATAACAAAGGCGGCACAACGACTATTTATTTCTCAGCCAGCTTTATCCTATCGTATAAAACAGCTGGAAAAAGAGTTCAAAACAAATTTAATCTCTAGAGGCAAAAGAGGTGTCGAGTTTACAGTCGAAGGGGAATACCTTGTTCAATATTCGAAAAATATGCGTAAGCAATTAGGAGCTGCAAAAGAACATATTTCAAATTTGGATAAAAAAGTGAAAGGAACTTTGCGATTGGGTGTATCTGGCTTGTTTGCCCGATATAAACTGCCAGTATTATTAAAAGAATTTCTAACCCTATATCCAGAGGTTGAAATTAGCTTGAAAACTGGATGGAGTTCTCAAATTCATCAAATGCTTCAAAAAGAAGAAGCACACATAGGGATAGTTAGAGGTCCTTACAAATGGCAGGAAAATAAAGTGTTATTTCAAGAAGAAAAGATTTGTATTGCCTCCAGTAAAAAAATTGAATTAAAAGAACTTCCTTTTCTTCCTAGAGTTAATTATCAGACAGACCAATCGTTAAGGAATACTATTGAGAACTGGTGGCAGGAAACATTTGCGGTACCACCTAAGATTTCAATGGAGGTGGATCGGATTGAAACATGTAAAGAACTGGTTCTTAATGGTTTAGGATATGCCATTTTACCAGAAATCTGTATTAAAAATGATGAACCACTGTATACTTTCCCCATTGTATTAAGCGATAATAGCTATTTGCTTAGAGAAACCTGGGTTTTTTATCGGGATGTGACTACGGATTTAGCACAAGTAAAAGCATTTATTGATTTTCTTAATGATTCTAAACAAAAGAAATAAGACGAATCGAAATAAAACTGGTACAAAGGAAGAGAATTAATATGAAAAAGTGGGATTTAAATAATGCTAGCAAGACAATCCAATTTTCAGCTGCACTTCTAACTGCTTTTATTGGAGGCAGCCTTTTCTCTCTTGTCGGGTTGCCAATCCCCTGGCTTCTAGGTCCAATGGCAGCCCTATTAATTGCATCACGTTTCAAAAACGTTAAATTAATTTGGCCCGTTTCGATGAGAAATACTGGATTGATTATTGTAGGTTATTCAATTGGCATCTCTTTTACCAAGAGCTCACTGTCTGACATGATTAGTCACCTTCCCTCAATGTTGATCCTTACAACCTTAATAGTCCTTGTGTGTGTAGGTTCAGCTTTTGTTATGTCAAAATATTCCGGCATTGACTATCCTACCTCCTTAACGAGTAGTATTCCTGGAGGCTTGTCACAAATTGTTGTGTTTGCAGAAGAAATGAAAGGCATTGATATTACTACAGTAACCTTTTTCCATGTTACAAGAGTGATAATGGTTGTTTTTTTAGTTCCTCTTTTAATTTTCAGTCCTATTTTTGCAGCGAAAAGTACCAATCACTCATCTGATAACGTTATTCCAGAGTGGAGTGATTTATTTCCTCTTATCTTTCTGTTCGCGCTTATTTGTTTCCTCGCAGCAAAAATAGGTAAAATAATTAAATTACCAGCTCCTTACTTTTTAGGACCAGTAATCGCTGTTGCAGCAATAGGCCTTTTTGGTTTGCAGGGACCACCACTTCCTCCTTCACTTCTTGATATATCTCAATTTATGGTTGGCGGTTTTATCGGTTTACTATTAAAACCGGAACAACTTGACAACAAAAGAAAAACCTTGTTATTAGCTTTGATGAACGGACTGATTTTGATCTGCGCAACAATGTTTTTTAGTTTTCTACTGACCCAGTATTATGATTTATCGACTATTACGGGTTTTTTAAGTTTAGCTCCTGGTGGAATGGATCAAATGGGAATCATTGCACAAGAAGTAAATGCTGATGTATCTACTGTTACCAGCTATCAACTATTTCGGATGGCTTTTATTTATGCCGCAGTGCCTCCATTACTAAGATTGGTATTAAAATTAAGTTTAAGAAAAAAAGACAAGAACAGTAACGTTAAAACTAAATGTTAAATAAAAAAAGAGAGAGCTTTGCTCAAGGACACTGAAAAAGTCTGATTTATAAAGAAAAGAAGGTTATCATCCACAATATTTAGATGATGACCTTCTTTTTAAATACTAAAAATAGCATTAAATTTTAAAAAATTTCTTTATTGTATCACTTATCCATTGGCTTTCTTTGCTCTCCTCCCCCCAATCTTTTTTTAAGAATAAATTATTTTGATGCCAATACAAAAAAAATATGTATTTAACTTATTGTTCTCCCTGTATTACCTTTAATAAAGAAAAGCGCATAAGCATAGTGTAAAACTTATTAATCTACCAGTTAATTTTTCTGAAGAGTCACAAAATTAATTCTTAGTCATCCAGAGATCAATTGAAAGCGCATTCAAAATTTGGGAGGGGATTTAATAATGTTTCTTACAATTTTAGGCATCTCCATGGTTACCGTTTTTACCTATTTAATTATGTCCAAACGTTTATCACCCATTGTTGCTTTAACTTTAGTTCCGATCGTTTTTGCAGGAGTTGGTGGTTTTGGAAGTGAAATTGGCACTATGATGATGGAAGGCATTAAGCTAGTCGCTCCTTCTGCAGCCCTATTATTATTCGCCATATTGTTTTTTGGCATTATGATAGACACGGGCTTATTTGACCCACTTATCAAAAAGTTATTAGAAGTTGTCAAGGGAGATCCTGTCAAAATTTCGATGGGTACCACAATTCTTGCATTACTCGTGGCCCTAGATGGAGACGGTACAACAACGTATATCATTACTGTTTCAGCTATGTATCCACTTTATAAACGAATCGGTATGAATCCATTGGTTTTAGCTACAGTAGCCATGCTAGCTTTAAGTGTTATGAGTGGCATGACCCCCTGGGGTGGACCTGCTACCCGAGCAATAGCAGTATTGGGACTTGATGCATCCGAATTTTTTGTTCCACTTATTCCTACCATGATCGGTGGTGCTCTTTGGGTTATTTTCGTCGCATTTATTTTAGGAAAAAAAGAACGTAAACGACTTGGTGTAATACACATAGAAGAGTTCAAAAATGAAATAGCTGCTACGGTTGAAAATGAAGCCACTGAAACATTTCCTCATATTGACATTAAACGCCCTCGTTTTTTGTGGGTTAACTTATTAATTGTGGTAGGCATTATGGTCATGCTTATTATGGGATTGGTACCTCCCCCCATTTTATTTTTGGTCGGTTTCGCCATTGCTTTAATGGTTAACTACCCCAATCTGGAAATGCAAAAAAGACGTATCTTAGCACATTCTGGAAACGCCTTAATTGTTGTTCTATTAGTTTTTGCGGCTGGAGTATTTGCAGGAATCTTTTCCGGTACAAAAATGGTTGATGCTATTGCTAATGGACTGGTTGCGATAATACCTGCTTCATTAGGACAGTTTTTCCCTGTCATTGTTGGCATTACAAGTATGCCATTCACTTTTGTTTTATCGAATGATGCCTATTATTTTGGAGTCATCCCTATCCTTGCAGAAGCAGCATCAGCCTATGGTATTAGCCCATTGGAAATTGCTCGGGCTTCAATCTTGGGACAACCCGCTCATTTAATGAGTCCACTTGTTGCATCAACCATTCTATTAGTTGGTATGGTTGATAAAGACCTTGGAGAATATCAAAAATTCGCATACAAATGGGCCATCTTGACATCGTTAACCTTAACAGTATTAGCTATAATTAGTGGTGCTATTTCTTTTATGTAAATTAAAAAAGTCCTTGTATACTTGTTTGCAAGGACTTTTGTGGCGTTTTTCAGCTAGATAGTTTTTGATACAACTTTGTTGTCAGATAAAGTTCCATAATTGAAACCATGAAAAAAGATGGAAAACTGAAGTAATTACTGATATTATGTGGATTTGTTGGATTAAAGAATGTAAATATTTTTATCATTCATTATGTTAGTGTAAAGCTTGTCCTTCCATGACTTACTTACTTTTAAATATTTACAAAAGATTGATTATAAGAAGTTAATAACGTATAAAAAACAACGTCTCAAAATTACAAGTTATCTTGTTTTAGTGAGACGGAATAAAAGTGTTAAAAAAAGTACACTTCTTACACATATTATTCACAAAACATTCACACTTGTTCATTGTATAATATAGGTACTCCTTATTTTTATCTCTGAGTGCGATTGTCCAGGACCATTCGCATTCAGAGAAAAAAGCCTTTAAACCTATTCCTTTAGAGGCTTTTTTTATTGTATCTCATTGTAATGAGTATTCTAAAATTTTGAGACAGAATAAAAAATTTAAATTATTTTTCAGTTTATCATAGTATAAATGATTAATAATTAATAAATCTTAAAGCCCTTCCCTATTTGATATTATCCATTATTTTAATTTTAAAGTATTTATATAACATAACTGGCAAAAAAACTAGCAATAACGAATCAAATGAGTTAACAATTTCTTCACCAATTGCTAATGATGCTGTTGCCGCCGGTGAAGGTGCATTACACACGTGTATCAAACGTTTACTTTGCGTAATATTAAAATATCATCTACAAGCTGCCCGTCAGTGGTGAGTGCCTGAGCTCGCACTCCTGATTCTATTTTAACAAGATCGTCCAAATCTATTGCGGGTACCAATTTTCTTAAAGATTCCAAGAACTTACTCTTTCTTACCGAACGATGCATTTCATTTAATCCGTATCGAAAATGCTGTTTCGCAATTTTCCAAAATGCAGGGTATGACAACACTTCAAGCAAATCGCTAATATTCAAATCGGTTTTTTTATATCCTTCCCCTTTAAACACTAATACTGCGTTTGGACCAACATGAATTTCCCCATTTATCATTCTTGTTAAATGTACACCAAGGAAAGGAAACTGAGGATTTGGAACGGGATATATCAAGTTGTTCACTAAATGAGATTTTGATTCTCTCAGCTTATAATATTCGCCCCTAAAAGGAACTATTTTCATTTTTAGATTCAAGACAGCCATCTTGGTTATCCTATCGCTAAACAAACCGGCACAATTAATGAAATATTTGGTATGAATATCCCTTGGTTTGTAACAATTTCAATTTCATTACCTTTTTCGTTTATGTCTAAAACTTTTGTGTTAAACTTCAACTCTCCACCTTTACTGATAATATCGTTTGCTAAAGATTCTGTTACTTTTTTATAGTTGACAATGCCTCCCATAGGAACTTTAATGGCTGATATACCATTAACATTTGGCTCTATCTTTCTCATTTCGGCCTGATTTAAGACTTCTATATTAAGCCCGTTCTTAAACCCGCGTTTATAATAGATTATCTAGACCAGCTAAATCTTTTTCATCGGTAGCCACAATCAATTTCCCGAAAATATCATAAGCTATATCGTGTTGTTCACAGTATTCTACTAATTTTTTTCCGCCTTCTTTTGCAAAGCGTGCTTTTAAGCTTCCCGGTTTATAGTAAATCCCCGAGTGTATAACACCACTATTTCTCCCGGTTTGGTGGGCTGCCAAAAATCCTTCTTTTTCAATTAACAACAAATTTGCCTTAGGATCCTTTTTTAAAAGGGCGTACCCGGTGGACAACCCCACAATCCCCCCCTACAATAATATAGTTATAATTCATTTTAGTTCCTCCCTTCTGGTACCTGTAAGACAAGTTTCAAGTGAAATGTTTACAAACTTAAGGAAATGTATTTTTCTTCAAGATAGTCTCTTATGCCCTGGTGCCCACCCTCACGGCCGTAACCACTATGATTCATGCCGCCAAAAGGAGCCTGTGCCACTCCCGGGATGGCATCATTTAAGCCAATTACTCCAAAGTTCAACGACTCTGTTACCCTGATAGCTCTATCAATATTAGTAGTGTATAAGTAGGCAGCCAATCCATAAACTGTATCATTGGCTTCAAAAACTACTTCATCATCACTGGTAAAACTTGTTAATGGTGCCACAGGGCCAAAAGTCTCTTCTGTCATTATTTTCATATCTTTGGTTACATTGTCTAAAACGGTTGGCTGATAGAAATACCCGTTTTCATTGTATGGTTTCCCTCCATACAATAAAACTGCTCCTTTTTCCTGAGCATCGGCCACATGCTCTTCGACCTTTTTCAATCCTTCTTCGTTAACTAGAGGTCCGATTTGAACGGAACTGTCAAGACTATCGCCGACCTTTAGGCTCTTTACCTTTTCTACGAAGATTTTTATAAATTCATCCTTAACAGTCTCATGGACATAGATTCTGTTTGCACAGACGCAGGTCTGTCCGGCATTTCGGAATTTACTTGCAAGTGCACCTTCTGCGGCCTTCTCAAGGTCTGCATCTTCAAAGATAATAAATGGTGCATGTCCTCCAAGTTCCAAAGATAGCTTTTTCAATTGCGGCGCAGATTTTTCGACGAGCGTTTTCCCAACCTCCGTTGAACCAGTGAAAGAAATCTTCTTAATAATCGGGTTTTCAAAAATTTCATCTGAAATTTCCTTGGTTGCACCGGCAACTATATTAACTACTCCTTTTGGGATTCCAGCTTTTTCTACTAATTTAGCAAAAGCTAAAGCAGAAAGCGGGGACTGGCTGTTTTATGACAAACAATCTTTTATTCGTTGCAGATGCTGGTATTGTTTCTCCATAGATCCGGCGGCCTTCTTCGGCATACCAGGATAAGAAGCTAGATGCATATTTCACTTCTCCAACAGCCTCTATGTAGGCTTTCCCCATTTCGATGCTCATAATGGATGCCAATTCTTCAACATGTTCCAACATTAAGTCACGAAGCTTAAGCAAATAGTCAGCTCTATCATAGGCTGTTAGCTTTGCCCACTGGGGAAAAGCCTTGTTGGCTGCCTCTATTGCTTGCTGTGCTTCTTTTTGACCTGCCCTTGGAATCTCCGCTACGGTTTCACCGGTGGATGGATTAATAAGTGAAAATGTTGAATTTGAAGCCGCAGTCACCCATTCTCCATTTATGAATAGTTTAATATTTTCTAAATCTATCAAAGTAAATTCTCTTACTTTTTCAACCATCCTCAAATTCCTCCTGAAATATGTGTTTTTGATAATTTTATTCCTACATTAATTTTGAATGTCTTCGGTTTCCCCTGTGAACTCATGCGTTTTTAGTAGTTAGATCAAATAGTCCTAACTTTAACACCGCCTATTGATTTTCTATAAAGATCTATAACGTCTTCATATGTTGTTGTTCTGGGATTGACGGCAATATTTCCACTTAATAAAGCGTCTTTTGCCATTCTGTCTAATGAACCTTCATCTATGTTATACTGTGAAAAGTCGCTCGGGATATTGATATCTTCAGATAGTTTTTTTACTGCATGAATTGCTGAATACGCCCGCTCCATTAATGTAAGGCCATCCAGGTTTTCTCCCATATCTTCCGCGATTTCACTAAACAACTCGGGTACTGCAAGTGAATTAAATTCCATAATATGTGGTATTAGAATTGAATTTGCTACTCCGTGCGGAACCCCGTAGATGGCACTCACTGGATGACTTAATGCATGACAATTTCCTAACCTAGTATTATTAAATGCAAGGCCTGCCAGAAGACTGCCCATTAGCATATTCTCTCTTGCCTTTATGTTGTCTCCGCTATAAACTGCCTGACGAAGATTCGCGCTAATTTTTCTTATCGCCTCTCTTGCAAGCGCTTTCGAAATTGGCGTTGCCATTTTCGATGTGTATGATTCCAGTGCGTGTACAAGAGCATCCAAACCTGTCGCAGCTGTTATATGTGGAGGCAGTGATTTTGTAACTAAGGGGTCTACTAATGCCCATTTAGGTGCCAAACGGATTCCGCCAATTGTAAACTTATACTGGCGTACCTCATCAGTAATCACTGTGAATGTTGTAACCTCGCTGGCTGTGCCGGCAGTTGTCGGGATTGCTATCAGCGGTAATATATCATTAGAAAAAGTATCGATCCCTTCATATCCCACAATGGACCCTTCATTTGTGGCTAACAGACAAACTGCTTTCGCTACATCTATCGAGCTTCCTCCCCCCATTGCCACTACAACATCTGCTCTGATTTCTACTAATAACTCCAGTGCATCTTCACAGTTTCGTACAGTTGGGTTTGGTTTGGTTCCGTCAAAAATGGCATAATTAATATTGCACAGCTGCCTTGTAAGCAGCTCAATCAAACCAGTTTTTACAATCCCTGAATCAGTTATTATAAGTATATTTTTAAAACTTTCCTGATCGATGATATCCCTAAGTTGAGTTGCCGCCTCCAAGCCATATGTTATCTGGGTGGGATTTTTAAAAAAGCCAAACTTGTTCATTCAAATCCTCCTAACTTTTATGTCTTTCATTAGTACCAACTTGAAATTAATAATTTCATTGCCTAAACAGATGTAGCTAATAACTGATTTAGATGATTATTTATTTGATTCATATAATCTGTGCCTTCAGCTCCAAATAAAGCATAGTGTCCACAGATACTATGAATAACCCGAAGTTCACTATTCGGTATCATTTTTTGCTCCTCTTCGCAATCCTTAGGTGGAAAGAACATATCTTCATCGATTGGCATTACATAGACCTTAGCTTTGATCCTATTGAATGCCTCTTTCAGATTCCCGGAGGTGATTCTGCTCACATTATTTTGCTTCCATTTCCATCCCATACAAAGAAGGGCGTTTGGATCTTTTACTTTATAATTCGTCTCAAGAAAGTCTGATAAAAATTTGTCTAAAGAGTCTACACCAAATAGCCTCCAAGCTTCCTGCTTGTAAAATTCAGTACTACACCCCATTACCCCCCATATCTTCGCATGTCTTTTTAGTCCATTTACGACTTCCGTGCATGATCGATAATTCCCGTTATTCCAGTTCGGATCAGATGTTATTGCTTCCATTAGCGTGTCTGTAAAAAGAATGTTATGAGGGGTATTCTTTGCGGTACCTGCAATTGGTGCAGCACGCTTAACCATATCCGGATATCGTACAGCCCAATCATATGTTTGCTGTGCTCCCATTGAAGCACCTACAACAAGAGCTAGTTGCTTAATATCAAAATGTTCGGTAAGCAACTTATGTTGAGCACGAACATCATCACTAATTCGAACTTCTGGAAAATTACCCATGTTCAAAGGAGCTGGGGTGTTATGAGGAGAACTTGAAAGCCCGTTTCCTATTTGGTTTACAATAATTATAAAATAATGATCTGGATTAAGTGCATTTTCATTCCCTATATATGTCTCCATTATTTTGTTGGTTCCGGAATACCACGTAAGAACGAGAATCGCATTATCTTTTGCCTCATTAAGTTCCCCAAACGTAACATAAGCAAGTTTACAGTCCGGGATAATGCAACCGTCATCTAATTCAAAATCTCCTAAATTATAGATTTCATACGGTCCATGATTCTCTTGAGTATAAAAGTTGTTATCAATCAAAAAAATTACCTTCCCTCAAATTTTATTGATTAAATCTCTGAGAGGTATATAAGAATATCGATCATTTGGTTACAAAGATTCTATAGAAAAAATATAAACGTGTTTTCTAAAACAAGTTCATCAACTATGAAAAAGAGTTTCCTACTTTAAATAGATTTTCGGGATAAAATGGCGCTTTCATAGTATTCATTTAACTTTTTTGTTAAATTTCCATTTCCGATAACAATTTTCCCATTATTGTTCTTAGAGTCTTCCTGAAGCCATTTTGCAAGGAAATGATAGATTTTATTTCTTCGTTCCATAATATTATTTATCCCTTTTTGAAAAAACCACGAATCAATAGTATTATAAACACCACGATTTATTCCAAATTGTTCCTTGCAATATTGTATGAATGATAGGTCAGGTAAATGGATAATGTCTGCTTTCACATTCAATTTTTCTCACTCCTATTTTCAAGTACAATGATGTACTTTATAAAAAAGCGGTTTAAAATTATAAATAGTGATATTTCATTTCCATAGATAATAATTACGGTAACGGATAGTTGCTATAAACTATCCGACGTAAAAAAATGTGTGCGAATTAATTCGGCCATCCAGCAGGTACCATTCCGACATTCCGACGGAAATATAACAAAGGTTCTTTATCTTTTTTATCAATATTAAATATTTGACCAATAAAAATTATATGGTCACCTGCATCAATTTTTTGTATGGATTTACATTCTAATACACCTAAAGAACCCGAAATGACAGGTAAATTATTTTTTGATAATGACCAATTAGCCTTAGAAAAACGATTCGCATCCTTGTCAGCAAAAGTCCAGCATAAATCTTCCTGATCGATTGAAAGTATATGCACAGCAAACCCTTCAGATTGTTGGAAGGTCCAAGGTTAGTCGATTTACGATCAATGCACCATAAAACTAATAAAGGATCAAGGGAGACTGATGCAAATGAATTGACCGTAAGACCACAAGGATTTCCGTCTGCACCTGTGGTAGTCAGGATTGTTACTCCACTGGGATAATTGCCCATAATTTGCTTGTTTCAGTATACAAATTGTCTAACCTCCCTAAATAAATGGACTCTCGGAATTAGCAAATTAGATAGTCTATGGATTTTCTAAAACGGATTTATTTGTTTCTATTTTTTAGGAATTTTTCATTAATATCAAAAAGTTGAAATTTCTTCAAAATCAATTCAATTTTCAAAAACACCTCAATAATCGTATTTTCGGGGATTGTTGAGGTGTCTTTCTTTAAACTGTGCTAAGTACTCAAAAATCCAAAAAGTTTCCTAACAGAACAGATTTTATATATATTTTTGTTACTTCGCTTACTAATAATTTTTCAAGTATGTCAATATCCTCTTACACCAGCCAATTGTCCACCATCAATTCTATGATCTGTACCAGTAATAAAAGAGGCCTTGTCTGAAGCTAAAAACAGCACTAAGTTAGCAATATCTTCTGGTGTACCATATCGAGCCAGCGGAATGGCCTGGGTAAAAGCCTCTCTAGCCGCGGCGACATCATCAGGTGATGCTGCTTCTTCAAATGTACGCATTATTCTTGTGTCTACAGTAGACGGATTAATATTATTAACTCGAACTCCGTACGGGGCCATTTCTAATGCGGCTGTTTTGGTTAACCCATTAACAGCGTGTTTAGAAGCAATATAAGCACTAACACCGGATATTCCATTTAAGCCAGAAATAGATGATGTATTAATAATAGATCCCGATTTCTGTTCCTTCATGACTCGAAGGACATGTTTTAATCCATAAAAAACTCCCATAACATTTACATTTAACACCGATTCAAATACATCGGTCGGATATTCCGTTATTGGTAAAATCTTTCCTTCTATACCAGCGTTGTTAAAGAATACGTCAATTCGTTCGAAGGTGTCTATCGTTTTTGCCACATATCTTTCTACGTCCTCTTCTTTCGTAACATCCGCTACAACCAATAAGTACTGTCCATCTGTAAGATTTAAATCTTTTGCTGTAGATTCTAACGTTTCTTGGTTCAAATCAACTAAAACAACCTTGGCTCCTTCTGTAGCAAATCCCTTAACTGTTTCTTTCCCGATTCCCCCAGCTGCACCTGTAACAATTACTACTTTTTCAGAAAAACCCACTCAAGTTCCTCCTCTATTTTTTAAAATGGTTAATCAAGAAAGAGTTATATTTTTACTTTTAACTTCTTTTCCACCCTTGGAAGTACTTCCTCCTTTAATAACCGCATGGATTTTTTCCACATTGCAGGGTCTTCACTATAATCGTAGCTAACTACAAGTAAAGTCCCAAAACCCCCAACCGCTTCATAAAGATTTGCAAATTTAGTTGCTACCGTTTCAGGTGAACCGACCAACCAATTGTGTTTTGCTACATATTCCGGTGTAATATCATTTTCATCTACAGAACTTTTATGTTTAAACACTGAAACTCCTCCAAGTTGTCTAAACAGAGGTAAATAATATTCACGATAATGTCTGCCCATCATAGAATTTAATGATCCTTCCAGTGCTTCTTCATCGGTATCTGCAACAAACACATCTCTGGTAATTCTCCACTCACTGCGTTGTGGATTTCTTCCGCTCCTTTTTGCCCCTTCTTCGACATCCTTCCAGTGATTAGCAATATACTCGAGGTTATTTCCAAGACTCATTGGAATAAACCCTTTTTCACCTGCCATTTTTAGAGTTTCCGAACCTGGACTGAGTCCAGTAACACCAATTGGCGGATGCGGTTTTTGGAAAGGCTCCATATGTGGTTTTAAGATATCGTTTCCTTCTACTTTATTTGCGTTCCAATACTTTCCTTTGAATTCAAAAGGTTCTTTTTCATTCCAAAGTTTCAGCATAATTTCTAATGCTTCCGCCATCATCTTTCTATTTTCTCCAAATTCAACACCAAATGTTTCTAAATCCGTCGGCATCGCTCCTGCACCTACTCCTAGAAGTAATCGTCCTTGGGAAAGGTGATCAAGATAGGCAACTCGGTGAGCTAATTCTACTGGATGATGATAAGGTAGCAGGTGGGCACCAGGTGCAAGCTTAATTTGTTTTGTAGATTTAAGAGCTTGAGCAATAATTAAGTCTGGAGCTGGAATTGGCTCCCATGTCGAAGTGAAATGCTCTCCAATCCAGGCCTCATTGTAACCTAATTGATCTGCCAATTGAATCACCTCTAAATCCCACTCAGTGGCATCATAAGGATTCCTTTCTGGTGGATGTGATGGCTGTAAAAACATTCCTAATTTCATTGAAAACAACTCCTTCATAATATTTTATAACTCATATAAGTAATATGCATGATCCGTGCCAGATTCAAAGATGACTATAAATCATTCTTTTATTTACTTTTTCGAAATATATTTTTCTTGCTATAAACAGAATGCTAAAAACCCAATTAATCTTAGTGTCGTAAAAAAAGCGATAAAAAATCAATCAAACGTTTACAATTTATTAGCTATATTACTT
>NZ_JBHTYI010000021.1:0-70270 GCF_043656335.1 Peribacillus sp. NPDC056705
ATATCATTATTTTACTTAAAAATTATTTACATTTAAAATTAGTTTTATAACATTTAAAATATTCAAACATTATGACGAAAATCGAAAAATGAAAGGGGAAACTTATGGTAACAACGCAGGAAGAGAAATTAGAGGTACTTCAAGCAAAGTTGCAGGATTTCATTCAGGATGAATTGCTTCCATATGAACAGGAGCAAGGATTGAACGCTGAAGAGGATATCCCGATGGAAGCCATTAAATGGGCAAGAAAACGATCCAGTGAATTGGGTTTTTACGGAATTAACCTCCCTGAAAAGTATGGTGGACAAGATGTTAGCTTAAAAGGATTATGCATGTTCAAGGAAGAATTGGCCCGTTCCGGAGCAGTGTTATGGGGGCAGGTTATCGGCGAGATTGGCGGGCCGCTAAGAATTGGTCAGATGTTGGAAAGCTTTACACCGGAGCAAATAGAAAAATATGTGATGCCCGTCGTGAAGGGGGAAGCGAGCTGCTGCTTTGCCCTTACAGAACCAAATGCCGGATCGGACGCCTTTGCTATCGAAACAACAGCCGTTAAAGAAGGAAATGATTATATATTAAATGGAAAAAAACATTTTATCAGTGCTGCACCCTATGCTGATTTCGCCATTGTCATAGCGAAAGAATCTCAGGAAGGAGAAAAAGAAAGAATCACTGCTTTCTTAGTAGATAAAAAAACACCCCAACATTCGGGGTTCGAACTAGGAGATATTCAAGTTCCCCTATCAGGAGAGCGCATACATGCTGAATTGAATTTCAATCAATGTCGAGTGCCTGCCGCCAATATAATTGGAGAACCAGGAAAAGGGTTGCTGCTCGGATTGAAGAGAATAAACACAAATCGCGCTTCCCATGCGGCTGGCTTTATCGGAATGGCTCAACACCTTCTCACTTTATCTATTGAGCATGCTAAAACGCGAATCCAACACGGCCGGCCCATTTGTGATTTTCAGGCAATTCAGCATATGCTCGCAGAAATGGCGACGGAAATCTATGCAGCAAGGTGCATGGTCTATGATGTGGTAGAAAAAATTGATCAAGGAAAAGAGGATCGCGCCGGTACGTCCATGGCAAAGCTGTTTGCTTCAGAAGTAAATAGCCGTGTGGCTGACAAGGCCATCCAAATTTTTGGCTCCAAAGGCTTGGTAAAAGGTCATCCAGTAGAAAAAATGTACAGGAGCGCACGGATGTATCGGATATTGAGCGGAACCTCGGAAATTCAAAAAAATACAATTGCCAAAGCATTATTAAAAGGGTAAAACCTTTTTCGAAGGAGGAAAAAATGCATGCTGCATAAGTTGACATTTCAGTCACTGTTGAATAAAGGAATGAAACGATTCGGCGAACTGCCCGCAATTACTTTGTTGCCAACCGGTGAAACGATAACCTACGACGAGTTATGGAAGAAAACAAACCTTATCTCTTCTTATTTACTTCGCTTAGGTGCGGGAAGGGGTGTCCGCATAGCGACCATCATTCCAAACAGTTTGGAAAGTGTGATGTTTGGTTTGGCCATCCAGCAATGTGGAGCTACCTTAGTGCCATTAAGTGAAAAACTGGGGAAACGAGAAATACAATTCATCCTTAAGGAAGCAAAACCAGAAGTGGTCATAATAGCTACAAAGACGCACTTTGACACCTTCTTTGAGTATTTGGAAGAAATGAAGAAGGAAGATGTCCATATCATTGGGCTTCCTGGCTTTACTATTAATTATCCAGAGGAGTTTGAACGGTTTCAATGGCCCGATGAAATAAATAATTTAGACTTGCCTTTAGCTGAAGCGGAAGACATTGCCCTTCTGTCATATACAGGCGGGACAACGGGTACACCGAAAGGCGTCATGCATTCCCAGAAGGGACTCGGCGCCGCCATACTTTCTGCCGCTATCGAAGACCCACTTGACGACCGAGACCGAGTATTACTAAGTACGCCTATTGTGCATTCAGCCGGTTCATTACTTTGGAGATCCCTTGTTTCGGGCGTCCATGTCTATGTGATGAGATCATTCGACGCTGCAGAATTCATACGGGCGATAAAGGAACATGAAATTACGACGACATTCATGGTACCGACCATGTTATACAGACTACTTGATCAGACAAAGAAGATGGAATATGATATGAGCACCATGCGCAATATTTTCTACGGCGCGTCACCAATTTCACAAAAGCGCCTTAAAGAAGCCTTTGAAGTATTCGGGCCCATCATGCGCCAGCAATACGGCATGACAGAATGTAATATTGTCATTACAAGACTATCGAAAAGCGCTCATGTATGGGCTTATCATAATAATCCGGAAATTTTGAAAAGTTGTGGAAAACCGTGCATGCTTACCGAAGTTCGATTGATTGATGAAGAAGGAAATGATGTAAAACCTTCCGAGCTTGGCGAAATTATCGTAAAATCGCCAGCGATGATGACAGGCTATTATCAAAGACCTGATCTTACCCAGGAATCCATCCGTGATGGCTGGTTCTACACTGGTGATATTGGCAAATGGGATGAAAGCGGTTACCTTTTTATTGTGGATAGAAAGAAAGATATGATCATTTCAGGTGGGATGAACGTATATTCTTCAGAAGTTGAGCGGGTGATGAACCTCCACCCTTCTGTTGCATTAAGTGCTTGCATAGGTGTTCCCCATCCAGATTGGGGAGAAGTAGTGTGTGTCGTTGCATCACTGCAAGAAGGGGTGAACTGTACTAGTGAGGAATTAATTGATTTCTGCAAACAAAAAACCTCAAAGTATATGGTTCCTAAGGTAGTCTATTTTCTAGATAAGTTTCCATTAACGCCGATTGGAAAAATTGATAAGAAAGAATTAAGAAAGATGTTTGCACAAGGTATACTAACCATCTAGGAGAGGCAGAAAAAAGGATATCCTAAAAGATTTGATTTCAACATTGAGACCAACAGCTAACCAGAATATAAGAGAGAAAGGAATGCAAAATAAGCCTCGCACTTTATTCTGGAAACAGGTCGTGTGAGGCTTTGCTATATCCAGGTTGTTTTGATTAGGAATTTAAATAACGTTGCAGTGAATGTAAAATGAAGTGAGGAAGAAAGATTTTTATCCAAAGGAAATAATATCGAAATAGTATATATTTCGATAGATTACACTAATTCATGAATGAAAAAAATAGAGTGTTAGGATATAATATATAATTGTATTGGAGATTCATTACGGAATTTCCTTTTTTTTATGGCTTCATTTGTTTATCTCCCCAATGAATAGGGGAATAAATTATAGCTGTATATGTTTTTATAATAATAATTAGCGTGAAGTAGAGGGGTTTGTTTTAATGGAGATCTTAGAAAATTTTATTAGTGAGACAAATGATGTGTTATGGTCTTCCATATTGATCATCATGTTGATTGGATTGGGTCTTTATTTTTCCGTCCGCACGAAGTTTGTTCAATTCAGAATGATAAGGGAAATGTTCCGGCTATTGGGCGAAGGGGCCACTGCGGAAAAAAAAGGTGTGACATCCTTTCAGGCATTTTGTATTAGTACGGCTTCCCGGGTAGGAACGGGTAACCTTGCAGGTGTTGCCATAGCGATCACGACGGGCGGCCCTGGAGCCGTTTTCTGGATGTGGTTAATAGCACTGATCGGATCTGCTTCGGCTTTCATTGAAAGTACACTTGCTCAAATCTATAAGGTCAAGGATGGGGATGCATTCCGCGGCGGTCCTGCGTATTATATGGAAAAAGCATTGAATGCCCGCTGGATGGGCATCACTTTCGCTGTGTTGATTTCGCTGACATTTGGACTAGCTTTCAATTCGGTACAAGCCAATACTATTACAAGCGCATTCAACGAATCGTTTGGGATTGAAAAGTGGGTTACGGCTGTCATCCTGGCAATCGTCACGGCTGTCATCATTTTTGGCGGGATCAAATTGGTTGCAAAGGTCTCTGAGGTCATCGTTCCGATCATGGCAGGAGCCTATGTGATAGTGGCGTTGATTATCATCATCATGAATATTACCGAGTTACCGGGTGTTTTTGTTCTGATCTTTGAAAGTGCATTTAATGGCATAAAAGAAGTGGCTGGTGGAGTACTGGGAGCAGCCATGATGCAGGGAATCAAGCGCGGCCTATTTTCAAATGAAGCCGGGATGGGTAGTGCACCTAATGCTGGCGCGACGGCAGATGTCAGTCATCCCGTCAAGCAAGGGCTCATTCAGTCACTGGGTGTTTTTGTCGATACGCTCATCATTTGCAGTTCAACTGCCTTCATCATTTTGTTTTCAGGTCTTTATACATCGAAGGAAACGGATGGAATCGTCCTTACCCAGAATGCCCTTGGAACGGCATTGGGATCTTGGGCGGGTATTTTCCTTGCCATCATTGTACTGTTATTCGCTTTTAGCTCCATTGTGGGCAACTATTATTATGGAGAGTCGAACATTGGCTTCATCAATGAAAATAAGGTTTGGTTAAACATCTATCGCATCGCAGTCGTAGGGATGGTGATATTCGGTTCTCTAGCCTCACTGGATTTTGTTTGGGGATTGGCTGACTTGCTGATGGCCCTTATGGCCATTATCAACCTAATCGCCATAGCGTTACTAGGGAAGATTGCATTTGCTGCATTGGCGGATTATCAAAAGCAAAAGAAAAGTGGGAAAAATCCTGTCTTCCATGTGAACAATATTAAAGGCTTGAAGAATGTGGAATGTTGGGGTGACCCATCCGATAATGTGGATGTGAAGAAGGAAGCCTAAGCTCTCAATAGCTTACATGTAGAGCCCTTGAAAGGGGATTTTACTTGTAAGCTTTTTTTGCCTTTTTTTATCATTATTGAATATTGCTTCAGTTTTTACACAAAATACCTTTGTCTTAATACAGCTGTCAATGGATGATTGGACAATTTAAAACTAGGAGTGAAAAAAATGGATAGCAAGCAATCAAAAAATGAATCTTCAGAAATTGCCGGAAGAATATATGATGTTAGTGATTATAAACGGGAAGATCATTTATCTTCTGGACTGGCTACAACCCACGAACAAGTTTCGGATACTTATGCGGAAGGGGAGGTAAAAGCAGTCGTTGATGATGTGAACGGAAGAGATATTGAGCTTGCAAAAGAAAGAACCGAGGAAGAAAAGTAATAAATAATAAGATTTTTGGTTTTTAGGAACAAAAATGATCGCCTGCTATTTTAAAGACCCCCTAGCTTTTGGAAAGAGGAAACAATAGCTAGGGGATGCTTAATTAATAAATCCTTTCAGTCTCCAACATTTGAAGCAATTCTTCCTTCGTTCTTGGGAAAAGGTCCCGTACTAAAGGTTCCCTTGATTGAAGAAGGGCTTGAAACATTTCAAAAACCCACGGCTTCTCCAGATGTGCCTGCAGCAAAACGTCTTCATCATGGAAAACGGATACGAGATCCCCTTGGTATATGACCATACCATCGTTCATGACAACGACTTCATCAGCCCATTGATATGCTAAATTAACATCATGAGTTGATAGGATTATCGTTCTGTGATGGTGGTGGATACTGTCCAGCAGAGCCATGATCTGTCTTGAGAAATAAGGATCCAATCCAGCTGTAGGCTCATCCAAGAGCCAGACATCAGGTTCCATGGCGAGTACCCCTGCAATGGCGACACGTTTTTTTTGCCCAAGGCTCAAAAAATGGGTGGGTCTGTCTTTCAGTTCCGTTATTTCCGTTTCAGCCATCGCCCAATTTACTTTCTCCTGGACTGCATTTCTATCCCATCCTAAATTCATCGGTCCAAACGATATATCCTGTTGTACATTAGCGGAAAAGAGCTGCGAGTCGGGATCTTGAAAAACAATCCCCACTTGCTTTCGTAATGATAATAATGCTTTACGGTCATATTTCATTTTCTTGCCCTTAAATCTGATCTTTCCTGCCGTAGGTTGTAAAAGACCATTTAAATGGAGGAATAAAGTCGATTTGCCGGCACCATTATTGCCTAATAATGCTATCTTTTTACCGTGTTGGATCGTTAGCGAAAGATCGTTTAAAGCAAACGTTCCATCCGCGAATTGATGGGTGAGGCCTTCTATATGAAAAATATGCTCGTCCATTCTTGGGTTGCCTCCAATTTACAAATATCCATTAATAAAGATTAAGCTTCCTAGTATTACAATCGCGATCAGCCAATTGCGTGAGGAGTAAGTGTAAGTATCCTCGATATAGGAAAGGTTCTCCTGATAGCCTCTTGCGTTCATTGCCATCGTCAAATGTCCAGAGCGCTGCAATACTCCTAAAAATAATGATGAGGTTAGTAATCCGAGAGAGCGAATGCCTTTCCTTAACGAACCATACCCCAGCCGTGAAGCTTGTGATTGGTGAATGGCCAAAGCTGTTTCTAAAAAAATAAAGATGAAGCGATAGGTCAATTCTATTAAATCGACCAATAAGGAAGGCACTTTAAGTTTTCGCATCACCGATAGAATGACGGTAATGGGTGTAGTTAAGGTGAGAAAATATAAACAGCTGATGCTGCCTATTACGACAGTGATCAAATTGATCACTGTTCCTATGCTGTCATCGCTGATGAATATTTGCCAGTTCCCGACCTTCCAGGACCACCATATATTCGAAAACGAAGTAAATTTGCTTGTAAAAGAAAAAAGGATGGTAATGGTTCCTGATAGTATAAAAAATCCCGGTAATAGAAGTAATTTAAAATAATAAGAAACCGGGATTTTTGCCGCAAAAATGATTAAAGCGCTCATCACCGTAAAAGTGATGAGTGAAACGGTCATATCCCTTACCGTTAACGAAAATAGCAAAAGGGAGATTGCAAAAACCATCTTTTCTAACGGATGTACATCCTTTAGCCCATTGAAATAGGCATATTTATCAATGAGTAACATGCTTCGATTTTCCGGGAATTTCCTGTTTGGTTTGCTTATTCCTTTGTTTCGTTACACCTATGAAATAACCAATGAAACCGGCTCCGATTGCAGCTTGCAGCGCAAATAATAAACTTTCGGTTTCCGCACCTGGCGGCTCCCAAATACTGTTGAACCATGGCTTGTATTCCGGCTGGATTTTAGTGATGGCTTCTTCAGCTTCTCCATCGGCACCGCCAAATTCCGTTCCTTGTTGCGTGATTAACGGTATGGTAGCAAGAACGACCACCAGGAAAAGCAGCAGTAAACTTTTTTTCATGTTAACGGGCCTCCTTAGATAAAACTCGCAGCAACTTCAATTCGCCTAGATTGTATTTTTTTAAGAAATTCATCACGACGACTGTCAGTAGCCCCTCACTGATTGCCAAGGGAATTTGGGTCAGGGCAAAAATCCCTGCAAATTTACTGAAAGAGGCCATGAATCCTCCTACCTCGGATGGAAAAGCAAGAGCAAGTTGAATGGAAGTTACTACATAGGTTCCCAAATCTCCAAAAGCAGCAGCCAAGAACACGGCAAGTGAAAAGGACCAACCCAATTTAGTTGCGCCCTTGAAGACGAAGTAAGCAATGAGCGGTCCGCAAACGGCCATGGAAAATGCATTGGCCCCTAATGTCGTCAATCCTCCGTGAGCCAGTAAAACGGCTTGAAATAATAGAACGATGGAGCCAACGACACTCATGGCCAATGGACCGAATAAAATGGAGCCCAAACCAACTCCGGTAGGGTGTGAAGAACTTCCCGTAACAGAAGGAATCTTTAGGGCGGATAAAATGAATACAAATGCACCCGATAGGCCAAGCATCATTTTTGTTTCTGGGTTTTCCCTTACTTTGGTTCTAATGGACCGGTAACCTAGGATTAAAAATGGAAGCGTCACGGCCCACCAGAATATAGCCCATTCAATGGGTAAAAAGCCCTCCATGATATGCATGGCCATTGCCCGTTTTGGGACGAAAAGCAGTAAAATGACAAAATAAATGGTCTTCCAATTGGTTCTTTTCATTCTTTCTCCTTTCAAAACTTTTAATTTTTCTGAACAATCTTGAGAAGAAAGGCGGCCCAACATAAAAAGCACTTCTCTCAAAGGAAAGAAGTGCGTAATGAACAGGAATTTTGCAGCATAAACCAACCATGGGCCTTTCTGCCTGATCCGCACACCCATCCTCGTAGGTTGAAACAGTTTCACGCTTCATGGCAGGTCTCCTGGCTTTGGTTCATCATCCCATTACATCCTTCCCATCTCATTTGACAGTGGAATTGTTAAAGTAATAGGACTCCCCTTTACAGTGGCGGGACCGCTCCGGATTTTCACCGGCTTCCCTTTTAAGCTGAATTCCGAAAAATTCAACACCATAAAACTTATGTAATTATTTAGAAAATTCTCGTATAGTGTACCATAAAGAAATAATTCCAGCTATACTATCTTTTTTTTTTGACTAAGTTTGTTGCAAGGAAAGGCTTGTTGACAGGATATACACTATTAAACTTTTCTAAACAGTCGGAATAAACTATTGAATTTTGATAAAGTTGTTATATGATAGATAAAGTTAGTTAGAAATGTATAATAAAACCAAATATTTCATTTTAAAAGTGCCCTTGTGTGAATATGCAAGGGATAATAGGGAAATCGGTGAAAGTCCGATGCAGCCCCCGCTACTGTAAACGCTGATGAAATTGTCGATAGCCACTGGCATTGTTGCCGGGAAGGGACAAGGTAAAATGAAGCGTAAGCCAGGAAACCTGCTTTTAAAATTGCATGATACTTTTCGGAGGGAAAGGTAGAAGGACTATGACGATTTCGGGAGATTGGGCATTCTTGCCTGGGGCTCCTCATCCATATAGTTTTTTTAAACCTTGACTCTTATGTTAAGGTTTTTTATTTTGCCTTTTCCCTGAACGCAGGAGGAAGAAGATGACTACTTGGAACTTAATGGGTACAAATACACATCTGTTGATTTGTAATGGAAGCAGCTGTATGAAAAAGGGCGGGGAAGAAGTAACCCAGGCGATTCGCGATGAAATTACTTCCAAAGGACTGGACATGAAAATCCATACAACGAGGACACGGTGTAACGGAAGATGTAAGGATGCCTGCGTTGTGATTGCCTATCCTCAAGGAAACTGGTATCGAGTGGAGACGCCTGATTTCGGCCGCCAAATTGTCAGCCATATCGATGATGGGGAGTTTGTTCCACAAATGATCTACCAATTCAATGATGGGGAAATGGCACCCAATCCAAATTTTCCTGCTCATACGGGTATTTCAAAGAACAAAGCGTAAAAGGAGATGTCTTAATGAGTACAAACGGTAAATTATTCGTCGTGGGCTTTGGACCAGGGAATTTTGAACACATTACCAAACGTGCTGTCGAAGCCCTTCAAGAAAGTGACTACATCATTGGTTATAAAACTTATGTTGAACTCATTCAGGGACTGCTTACAGATCAAACGATTATTAGTACGGGGATGACTGAAGAGGTATCGCGTGCTCAGGAAGCAGTGAAACAAGCGGAGCTGGGTAAGAAAGTTGCGGTAATCTCCAGCGGGGATGCTGGGGTTTACGGGATGGCTGGGTTGGTTTATGAAGTATTGATTGAAAAAGGCTGGAAAGAAGAAACTGGAGTGGGTATTGAAGTCATTCCTGGCATTTCTGCAATCAACTCTTGTGCATCTTTACTTGGGGCACCAGTCATGCACGATTCGTGTACAATCAGCCTCAGTGATCATCTAACTCCTTGGGAACTGATCGCTAAAAGGGTTGAAGCAGCTGCAATGGCAGACTTTGTCATTGCCCTGTATAATCCGCGCAGCGGCAGGCGGACGAGGCAAATTGTTGAAACACAGAAGATTCTCCTTCGCTACCGTTCACCCGATACACCTGTCGGGTTGGTGAAAAGTGCCTATCGCGATAGGCAAGATATTGTCATAACCAATTTAAAAGAGATGTTGAACCACGATATTGGAATGTTGACCACTGTCATTATTGGTAATTCCTCCACCTTTTTATATGATGACAAAATCATTACACCAAGAGGCTATCAGAGGAAATATACTTTGAATTCGGAAAAGCAACCATTGAAGCCGCATCAGCGTCTGCAAAAAGAAGCGGAACCGTGGGCATTAGATCAAGAAGCCTTCACCGAATCCTCTGGAGGAGTTGGATTACTTACAAAAGCACCTGAAAAGAAGCCAGCTTCCTTTGAAATGGCAATGGAAGCACTGTCAAGAGTCAAAGGTCAAACCGTTCAGCAATCCATTGAGCCGATTGTTCAGCAAAAAATGGAGTCGGTATTCGAACTTGCCGTTAGTCCAGGTGTGGCGAATAAACAATTCACTCCCAAACAAATGATGACACTTGCGGAAGTTGTCGGGGAAAAGGGCACGATGGAATACACGCCAAATCATAAAATCGTATTAAAGATACCGACAATGGATCCGGAAGTCATTACGGGGAAATTGCAGTCAGCAAACTTTCTATTATCACCGATTGGAGATGTACTGACATTAAAAGCATGTGATTTCTGTGATGGCGAAAAAACCGAATCCATTCCTTATGCGGATGAAATACATCGGGTGCTTGGCGGAATGAAAATGCCAAAGGAACTAAACATCGGTTTTAATGGGTGTGGGATGGCTTGTTATAGTGCTGTGATGGATGATATCGGGATTGTCTTCCGAAAAGGGAAGTTTGACTTATTTCTTGGAGCTAAACCGGTTGGAAGAACAGCCCATCCAGGTCAGCCTGTTGCAGAAGGCATTGAACCGGAACAGCTTGTTGAACTGATTACGGACATTGTCGCGGAGTATAAGCAAAATGCCCATCCAAATGAGCGGCTTTTTAAATACTTCAAACGTTCGAAAAAGATACAGAATTTTTCTTATCAGGACATCGCTCCCAAAATAAACATAGAGCCTGCGCCTTGTGAAGACTAATCAAGAGGGGGAAAGTAAATGAAAGCAGTTTTGTTCGTAGGACACGGAAGCCGTTTGGCTTCGGGAAACGAAGAAGTCCTTCAATTTATTGAAAATATGGTTCCGGCATTGGATGGGCGCTTCCTTGTTGAAACGTGCTTCTTGGAATTTGCGGCACCGAATATATCCAAAGGCATTGATAATTGTGTAAAACGAGGGGCTTCTGAAGTTATCGTCATACCAATCATTTTGTTGCATGCAGGACATTCGAAATTACATATCCCAGCTGAAATAGAGGATGGGAAAACAAAGTATCCAGAAGTGAAATTCACATATGGCCAAACGATCGGGGTCCACCATGATATATTGACAATCCTGACAGACCGTCTTGAGGAAGCGGGATTCGATACAGCTTCTGAACAGGCAGAGACAGCAATATTGCTGATTGGCCGAGGTGGCAGTGATCCTGATGCAAATAGTGATATATATAAAATTTCACGATTATTATGGGAAAAATTGAACGTAAAATGGGTCGAAGCAGCTTTCATGGGTGTAACGGACCCGCACGTTGACGAAGGTATTGAACGATGCATCCGCTTAGGGGCAAAAAAAGTAGTGATGCTGCCATATTTCCTGTTCACAGGTGTGTTGATGGAAAGAATGGAGGATATGCTGAAAGGCTATCAAGAGCAATATCAAGATCAAGAATTCATTTTGGCTAAGTATTTTGGATATCATCCAACATTACAGAACATTCTGCAAGAACGTGTAATTGAAGCTAGTGAGGGCAGATCAAGCGGGGCACGTGATTTGGAAAACTATCGTAAACATGTCGAGAAATATGGACATGCCCACCATCATCACCATCATGACCACGATCACGACCATCATCACGATCACGTTGGGCAAGTGGTGGGGACGTCAAAATGATTTTGTTTTTGGCGGGTACAAGTGATGCAAGGGAATTAGCGATTGAGATGCAGCAGGTGGGATTCAAGGTTTTGGCAACTGTTGTAACCGGGTCGGCAGCTAAAAGTTTGCAAGATGCAGGCATAACCACCCGGATTGGCCGATTAACTGCAGAGGATATGACATCTTTAATCTCGGAAAAAGGTCTCCAGGCAGTAGTTGATGCAAGTCACCCATTTGCCGAAGAAGCATCCAAGAACGCCCTTAACGGAGCAAAGGCAGCAAATGTCCCTTATATTCGTTATGAGCGTGAAAGTCAACGGTTTCAGAATGATAAATTGATAGTTGTCCGTGATTATGAGGAAGCTGCTAAGCTTGCTGCTGTGAGACGGGGAGTCATCATGCTTACGACAGGAAGTAAAACCCTGGCGGTGTTCGCAAAAGAATTGGTAGGGCTAGAGAATACAAGAGTCATAGCGAGAATGCTGCCACGCATGGATAATATGGAAAAATGTGCTCAGCTGGGCATTGAGCAAAAAAATATCGTTGCGATTCAAGGGCCATTTTCCAAAGAATTAAATAAAGCTCTATATGAACAGTATGGGGTCACATTGATGATTACGAAAGAAAGTGGCAAGGTCGGTGCGGTTGATGAGAAATTGGAAGCAGCGTTGGAATGTGGAATAGAGACGATCATGATATCGCGACCGGATGTTGACTATCAAAATGTTCATTCCAGTTTTGATCATGTCATCGCCGAGTTGAATAAACAACTAAATGAAAAATAGGAGGAATGCAAGATGGATTTTAAAACGGATTTTAAACCACTAACGGTAGACCCAGACAAAATATATGATTATAGCTTCTCAATCATTGCTGAAGAAATGGGCAATCATGATTTTTCTGAAGATGAATGGAAGATCGTCCGCCGGGTCATTCATGCTTCAGCGGATTTTGAATTGGGAAGAAGTGTCATCATCCATCCAAATGCCATTCAAGCTGGTGTGGAAGCCATTCGCAAAGGTAGACATGTCATTGCGGATGTGCAAATGATCGAGAGCGGTACAGGCAAAAAAAGATTTCAAAAACACGGCGGGGACGTTCATTGCTATATTTCAGATCCGGATGTGATGGTCGAAGCAAAACGTTTGAATACGACAAGGGCG
Source organism: Peribacillus sp. NPDC056705 (assembly GCF_043656335.1). Classification (NCBI taxonomy): domain Bacteria; kingdom Bacillati; phylum Bacillota; class Bacilli; order Caryophanales; family Bacillaceae; genus Peribacillus; species Peribacillus sp. NPDC056705. The sequence continues at coordinate 12,908 of NZ_JBHTYI010000021.1, forward strand.
ATCATTTCGATGCAAAAAGCCGTTAAGGAAAATGAAGGGGGCATTTATGCCATTGGCAATGCACCTACAGCTTTACTTGAGCTCATTCGCCTTATTAAAGAAGGGATTGCAAAACCGGACTTAATCATTGGAATGCCTGTTGGGTTTGTTTCTGCAGCGGAATCTAAAGAGGAACTCGCTAAGATCACGGAGGTTCCATTCATTACGAATATTGGCCGAAAAGGTGGAAGTACTGTCACTGTTGCTGCATTGAACGCGATTTCCCTTTTAGCTGATAGTTAAAATCATGGAAAAGAAAGTAAAAAAAGACCCCTCACAAATGCGTCATGGGTATACGACAGGGGCATGTTCGACTGCCGTGACTAAAGCGGCATTGACTGCATTGATCACGGGGGATGCACTTGAGGAAGCGACGATTTCCTTGCCCATCGGGCGAGATGCCACTTTCACTATTGAGAAATATGCTATTTCGGAAAATGCGGTTAGTGCTGAAACGATCAAAGATGCCGGAGATGATCCCGATGCTACCCATCTGGCACATATTATCTCTACGGTCAGCTGGTCGGAGGCACCTGGGATTATCCTGGATGGAGGGATAGGTGTGGGGCGTGTGACCAAACCCGGGCTTCCTGTCCCTGTAGGAGAAGCGGCCATTAATCCTGTACCGCGCAAAATGATTTTAACCACTGTGGAACAAACATTGGAAGAATTTAAGATCAATAGAGGAGTGAAAGTCGTCATCTCCGTGCCAGCAGGTGAAGAAATAGCGAAAAAAACATTAAATGGCCGCTTGGGGATTGTGGGGGGCATTTCCATTTTAGGAACAAGGGGCACTGTCGTCCCTTTTTCCAGTTCAGCCTATATGGCAAGCATCGTCCAGGCTATAAGTGTCGCCAAAGCGAGTGGCTGTGAGCATCTTGTCTTAACTACTGGCGGGCGCAGTGAAAAGTATGCGATGGGCCTTATCCAGGATTTGCCTGAGGAAGCCTTTATTGAAATGGGTGACTTTGTGGGCTTCTCACTTAAGCAATGTAAGAGACAGGGAATTAAAAAGGTATCATTGGTCGGCATGATGGGGAAATTCTCCAAAGTGGCCCAAGGTGTGATGATGGTGCATTCAAAAAGTGCCCCGGTCGACTTCGGTTTTCTATCGGAAATAGCCCAAAGCGTCGGAGCTGAAGATGATCTTGTTCTTGAAATCAAGAATGCAAACACGGCGTCCCAAGTCGGGGACATGATGTCAGCGATAAATAATGTTGATTTTTTTAATAAACTATGTGAATCCTGCTGTCACTCTGCCATAAAGCAAGTGAAGGGCGGAATTGAAATGGAAACGGCGATTTATTCGTTGAAGGGACAATTACTGGGAAGGGCTGTTGGAATTGAGTCAATCGATTAAATTAATCGGGATAGGGGATAACGGTCAGGAGAGCTTGCTGCCCCAATATGCCCAATGGATAGAAGAAAGTGAAGTGCTGGTCGGAGGTGAACGGGTCTTATCGTTTTTTCCGAACTATTCTGGCAAGAAGATTGTCATAAAGGGCGGTTTGAAAAAGGTGGTGGAACAACTGCGGGATGAAACTCATCCAACAGTTGTCTTAGCTTCCGGTGACCCATTGTTTTATGGGATGGGAGGCTATCTTTCAAGCAAAATCAACATAGAGGTTTACCCATATTTCAGTTCAATTCAGCTTGCTTTTGCAAAAATGGGTGAAAGCTGGCAAGATGCCTTCCTAGTCAGTGTTCATGGCCGCAGTATGAAAGGTCTGGCCCAAAGGATAGATGGGAAAGCGAAAGTAGCTTTGCTTACTGACATCGAAAATAGTCCCAATCAACTTGCTAAATATCTCATTTCATTCGGAATGACTGAATACCGGGCATTTGTGGCTGAAAATCTTCAAGGAGAAACCGAAGACTCTGGCTGGTATGAACTTGAAGAAATGGCGGAGCGGGAATTCTCGCCGTTGAATGTCGTCATTTTGAAAAGAAAATCAGAAGGTCCAAGCTGGTCCTTGGGGATAGAAGATGAAGAATTTTCGCAGCGGAAACCCGACAAAGGCCTCATAACCAAAAAGGAAATTCGGGTATTAAGCCTGCAAGCGTTGAAACTCAGGAAAAACAGCACCGTTTGGGATGTTGGGACGTGTACGGGCTCAATGGCAATTGAAGCGGCCAAGCTTGCATCCGAAGGCCAAATTTTCGCAATTGAAAAAAATGAGCCTGATTTAGAAAACTGTTATCAAAACCAGCGTAAATTCCGTACAGATATAACGGCCATTCATGGAAAAGCTCCGCAAGGACTGGAAACTTTTCCGGATCCTGATGCGATCTTCATTGGCGGGACCGGCGGCGAAATGGCAGATCTCATCCATACATGCTGCAAACGATTGAAAGAAGGCGGCAGAATCGTTCTGAATGCTGCGACGATTGAGAATCTTTACAGGGCTAATGAGGCATTTGCTGAAGCTGGTTTTCACACTTCCATCATGCATGCCCAAATCTCCAGAAGTAAGCCAATATTGGGAATGAACAGATTTGTTCCGCTTAATCCTGTGTATATCATTACTGCACAACGAAAGGAAGACATGAATGAGTAATCTTGGTACATTATTTGGCCTTGGCGTGGGCCCGGGCGATCCAGAGCTTATTACAGTAAAGGCATTTCGCGTGATTCAGGAATCTCCGGTCATTGCGTATCCAAAAAAAAGAAAAGGGAGTAAAAGCTACGCCCATCGCATTGTTGAAGTTTACATTCGTCCTGAAGAGAAGGATATGCTGGGGCTGGTTTTTCCGATGACGAAAGATCAAGCGATTTTGGATCGGGAATGGAAGGGAACGGTCGAAAAAGTTTGGCAAAAATTAAATGAAGGTAAAGATGTTGCTTTCGTTACGGAAGGCGATCCGCTTTTATATAGTACGTTCATACATATGATGAAATTGATGCAGGAGTTGCATCCCGAAGTCGAAATCAAGACAGTCCCGGGCATTTCTTCTTTTAATGGGTCAGCGTCAAGACTGGGCATCGCTTTGGCTGATGGTGATGACCATGTGGCGATAGTTCCTGCAAGGGATGACTATGAAGCGATGAAGAAGGCGATCGAAGATCATGATGCCGTGGTGTTCATAAAAGTGGCAAAGGTCATCGATTTAATGATTACCGTTTTAAAAGATTTGGACCTGCTTGAAAAGGCCTCGGTCGTAACCAAAGTCACTTCCGATGAAGAAGTGATTTGGAAAGTAAGTGAATTGGAAGGACTTGAACTAGAATACTTAACATTGATGGTGGTGAGAAAATGAAGATATATATTGTAGGTGCTGGCCCGGGTGACCCGGATTTGATAACTGTAAAAGGATTGAACATTCTCCAAACGGCTGATGTGATTTTATATACGGATTCATTAGTGAATGAAGAATTGATTGCTAAGGCAAAACCCGATGCCGAGGTGCTAAAAACGGCAGGTATGCATTTGGAGGAAATTGTTGGCATCATGGTTGAGCGTGTTAGAGAAGGAAAGATGGTTGCTAGAATCCATACAGGGGATCCTGCCATGTACGGTGCAATCATGGAACAAATTGTCCTTTTGAAGAAAGAGGGTATTGGTTATGAGGTGATCCCGGGCGTAAGTTCGGTTTTCGCCTCGGCAGCTGCAATAGGAGCAGAGCTGACTATCCCTGATTTAACTCAGACACTCATTTTGACGAGGGCTGAAGGACGTACGCCTGTTCCGGAATTTGAGAAGTTACGTGATTTGGCAAGTCACCACTGTACGATTGCCCTTTTCTTGAGTGCGACCTTGACTAAAAAAATCGTTAAAGAACTCCAGGAGGCCGGTTGGAAGGATGATACTCCGATAGCAGTCATTCAAAGGGCAACATGGCCGGACCAAAAAATCGTCCGTACCACGTTAGTGAACTTAGATGATGATATGCGTCGAAATGGTATCCGCAAGCATGCGATGATTTTGGCTGGATGGGCGTTGGACCCTGCCATCCATGATAAAGATGAATACCGATCCAAATTATATGATGCGAGTTTTACCCACGGTTTCAGAAAAGGTGTTAAGCCATGATCATTGAACTGAAAGAAGCGGAACTTGCTCCCATTAAACGGTCTCATACTTATGCAATCGTGGCGATTACAAAGCATGGTGTCGAGCTGGCACGAAAATTACATACCGTTTTTTCGAATTCCGATCTATATTACATGAGCAAGTTTGAAAAAGGGGACGAAGAGCATAAACAGGTCCAGCTTTTTTCGGGCAGTGTCCGTATGCTATTACCCGCTTTATTCAAGGAATATAAAGGAATCATATTAATTATTTCACTCGGTGCGGTAGTCAGAATGATTGCACCAATTTTGAAGGATAAGAAAACGGATCCGGGTGTCGTTGTCATTGACGATAAAGGGGAAAATGTCATCAGTGTACTGTCAGGGCATCTGGGAGGAGCGAATGAACTGACTAAGGAAGTTGCTGCAGCCCTTGACGCAAGAGCTATAATCACTACGGCTTCGGATGTTCAAAAAACGATTCCTGTCGACTTATTCGGACAGCGCTTCGGCTGGATTTGGGATTCTGCAGAAAAATTGACGCCAGTGAGTGCGTCCGTTGTCAATGAAGAGCATGTTGCCGTTGTACAGGAATCAGGTGAACGGAATTGGTGGACTTATGAAACGGCATTACCCGAACGCATAATCGTATACCCATCCATTGAAGAAGCGCTTCAAGCAAAGCCGCAAGCAGCGCTGGTCGTAACTCACCGTATTCTTAGCCAGTCGGAAAATGGGATCCTTGAAAATGGGATCGTATATCGGCCAAAAGTCATTGCCCTCGGTATCGGGTGCAATAGGGGAACAGCGGCAGCTGAAATTGAGCAGGTGATTGCAGAAACACTAGCGGAATTATCGTTTTCATTAAAAAGCGTTAAAGCGATCTGTACAATTTCCTTAAAGAAAGACGAAATCGGCTTGATTGAAGTAGTTGAAAAATACGGCTGGGAATTCGTGCATTATGAACCGGAGGAGCTTAATCAAGCCAAAATCGAAGCGCCATCGGAAACAGTATTTAAATACACGGGTGCATATGGAGTGAGTGAACCGGCTGTGAGGATTTATGCTAAAGCTGAACAATTGGAGCTGGTTAAGAAAAAATCGGGTAACGTAACCATTTCAGTTGGCATCATACCTTTTTAAGGAGGAGAAGCAAATATGAACGATAGAAGATTGGTAATTGCGGGTACCGGAAGCGGTGTCGGTAAAACAACGTTGACCATCGGAATCATGGCAGCCCTCCAGAAGAAAGGCTATACTGTCCAAGGGTTCAAATGTGGTCCTGACTATATTGACCCTACTTATCATACAGCGGTTACAGGACGGATTTCACGCAATCTTGACAGTTGGATGTTCGAACATGACACTGTCCGGGAAATTCTTACCAAAGCAGGTACCGGATCTGATATATCGATCATCGAAGGAGTCATGGGCTTCTTCGATGGCAAAAGTCCTTTATCCAATACAGGATCGACAGCTGAAATCAGCATCATCACGCAAAGTCCTGTCCTGTTGGTAGTCAACTGTGCCAGCATGGCACGGAGTGCAGCTGCCATTGTAAAAGGATTTCAGGCCTTTTCGACCGGTCCGAACATCATTGGTGTCATTGCCAATCAAGTGGGAAGTGCGGGGCATTACAAAATTGTCAAATCAGCCATTGAGCAAGAATGCGATGTACCGGTGCTTGGTTATATGAAGCGGGAAATGGATATAGATATTCCAAGCCGTCATTTGGGTTTAATTCCAGCTATTGAACGCGGGGAACTAAATCCGTTTTTCGATAAGCTTGAACAATTAGTCATGGAAACGATCGATATCGATCAGTTGTACCATTTATCCAAGACAAGCCCCGTTTCCAGTGGAAACTCAAATATATTTCAACCCCAAAATGAAAAGGAAGTGTGCATTGCCGTCGCAAAAGATGCAGCCTTCAATTTTTATTATCAGGAAAACCTTGAGTTGCTTGAAGCATTTGGGGCGACCATCAAGTATTTTTCTCCATTGAAAGGGGATGAAGTTCCATTGGATGCTGATGGTTTATACCTAGGAGGCGGTTTTCCTGAGGAGTTTGCAGCTGAACTTTCCGGTAATGTGGGTGCTATCAAATCCATCAGAAGCTCCATTGAAAAAGGGATGCCGACTCTAGCGGAATGTGGCGGTTTCATGTTTTTGAGCAAATCGATTGAAACGACTTCCGGAGAAACGCATCAGATGGCAGGTATTATTCCGGGCAGGATTAAAATGCAGAAAAAACTTGCAGCACTAGGGTATCGAGAAATTACAGGAACTCCAGTCAATTTTTTGATCAATGAAATGGAGCAGGCCAAAGGACATGAATTCCACTACTCGACATTTGAAGCGGATGATGAACTTACACATGCTTATGAAGCTAAAGGCAGATTCGGTTCGAAACAAGAGGGGTGTGTATTGGGTAACCTTGTTGCTGGGTATACGCACTTTCATTTTGCTTCCAATCCAACACTTGCAAAGAACTGGATCGATGCTTGCTTAAAACAAAAAAACAGATCTGCCCATGAAACTATCGACAAGTAAAAGATATTTTTTGAAGATTAAGAGGAGGCGCGAGCATGAAACCGGGAAAAGTTCATCTGGTCGGTGCGGGTCCCGGAGATCCGAAACTGATTACGGTATATGGACTGGAATGTATCCAAAAGGCGGATGTCATTGCATATGACAGGCTTGTCAATCCAGAATTATTAACGTATGCAAAAGAAGATGCAGAGCTGGTGTATTGCGGGAAATCACCAGGGAAACATCATCTCATTCAAAATGAAATACATGAACTTTTAGTGGAAAAAGCCTTACAGGGGAAAAACGTCACCCGTCTGAAGGGTGGAGATCCGTTTGTCTTTGGGCGGGGCGGTGAGGAAGCGGAGATACTGGCTGCTAATGGGATTGAATATGATATCGTCCCAGGAATCACAGCGGGAATCGCAGCACCGGCTTATGCGGGCATCCCGGTGACCCACCGTGATCATGCCTCAAGTTATGCGATTGTGACAGGCCATGGCCGTGATTACAAGGGGCAGGATAACTTGAATTGGCAGGCATTGGCTCAGGGCATCGATACCATCGCCTTTTATATGGGAATAGGTAATATGCCGTTTATCTGTGAAAAATTGATGGAGCATGGAAGGGACGGCAATACGCCAGTGGCTGTCATTGAATGGGGCACGACAGAAAATCAAAGGACGATTACCGGTACTTTGAGTTCGATTTCTATGAAGGCTATAAAAGAAGAAATTCAAAATCCATCAATCTTTCTAGTAGGGGATGTCGTCCAATTAAGAGAAAAAATCCAATGGTTTGAAAGAGTGATTGAATCAGAGTCCATTATTGAAGGGAATGAGTCGGAATGTCCATCATTCAAGAACTGAAGGAACGCCGGGCAATAAGGAATTACGAAGAAAAAGAAGTGGAAGACCAAAAAATCAGGCAGCTATTGGAAGCGGCTACCTATGCCCCTAACGATCGATTGCGTGAGCCTTGGAGTTTTTATGTAATCAAGGGAGAGGCGAAGCAGCGTTATGAAAGATTGGCAGAAAGGTATTTACATGAACGCTTCCCGACCAAACCGAAATTGATTGAAAGTTCACTGGAAGTTGTAAAGACGACACCGCTTATCATCGTCGTGACTTCCGATATTTTGCCTGATGATCCGGATTCATCCGAAGACAATGTATTCGCTTCTTGTTGTGCCGTCCATTCGATGTGGCTTGCCGCAAAAGAACTTGGTCTCGGATTCGTTTGGCGCACTAGAGGAGTGGGTCTTGTCAGGGATAAACGTCTGCACGAATTTATCGGTTCACCGGAAAACAAAAAAGTGATCGGCACCATTTTTGTCGGATACCCTAAAGGCGATCAACCGGTTCCTGCTACTAAAAGGACTTCATACATAGAAAAAACAGTTTGGCTATGAAGGTAGGTGAGTGAGTGGCACGCAGAGGATTAATGCTTATTTATACAGGTAACGGGAAAGGGAAGACGACTGCCTCATTAGGGGTGACTTTAAGGGCAATCGGCAGAGGAATGAATGTCAAATACCTTCAGTTCATAAAATCTCCAGAGCGTACCTATGGGGAAGCATTGGCTTTGAAAAAATTAGGAGTTGAAATGGAACAGCTAGGAATTGGTTTTACATGGACCAAAACTCCAGAAGAGCATCGCAACGCATTATCGTTAGCTTGGGAAAAGGCGAGACTGGCCCTTAGTGATCCCGGCATTGATTTACTTGTTTTGGATGAGTTGAACAATGCATTGGCGATTTCCAAATTCCCGATCGAAGACGTCTTGCCATTGACTGAAGTCATCGATGCGATTCGAAGTCGTCCCGCTCATATGCACATAGTCATTACCGGCAGGGATGCCAAGCCAGAGCTTATGGAAATGGCCGATTTGGTTTCATCGATTGAGGCGACCAAGCATTATTATGACGAGGGCATCGGCGCTGTCAAAGGATTAGAGTTTTAAGGGGGTGAATGTAATGAAGGCACGATCCATCATGATACAAGGGACGTCATCTGATGTAGGGAAAAGTTTGATTTGTACGGCATTTTGCCGGGTATTTGCCAATAAAGGGTTACGTGTCGTCCCATTCAAATCACAAAACATGGCTTTAAATTCTTATGTAACCTTGGATGGCGGTGAAATCGGACGGGCTCAGGGAGTACAGGCGGAAGCAGCAAGGATCACGGCAACGACCGATATGAATCCGATATTACTGAAACCAAAGCAGGATATGGTTTCAGAAGTCATCGTGCATGGAAAGCATTTTCTTGATATGAATGCAAAAAGCTATCGGTCCCAATTTGTCCAGGAAGCCATGCCGATCATCCGTAAATCGGTCGAAAAACTTCAAGAAGACTATGACATCATCGTACTCGAAGGGGCAGGAAGTCCGGCTGAAATTAACCTTAAGGACCGGGATATCGCGAATATGCGAATGGCTAAACTCACGGATGCGGCAGTCATTTTGGTGGCCGATATTGATCGTGGTGGAGTATTTGCCTCCATCATCGGCACACTTGCTTTATTGGATCAAGATGAACGAGATAGTGTAAAGGGGATCATCATCAATAAATTTCGTGGCATGCGTGAATTGTTGGACGATGGCATTGAATGGGTGGAAAAGGAAACCGGGATTCCGGTTCTCGGGGTACTGCCCTATCTAGACGTGAATATTGAAGCGGAAGATTCACTTGCCCTCTCTTCCTTACGTTTTAAAAAACCTAAAAAGGCTGAGTTCCCGATCGATGTAGCCGTCTTGAGATTTCCGCGGATCTCCAATTTTACTGATGTGGATCCTTTTTTTGATGAACCCGGAGTAGGTGTCCGCCTAGTAAACAGTGTTCATGAGTTAGGTAATCCCGATCTGGTAATTTTGCCTGGTACAAAAAACACGATGGAAGATTTAGAATGGTTGAATCGTATGGGGTTGGATCGGGAAATCAAAGAACTGCGGAAACAAGGAACGATGATCTTTGGCATATGCGGCGGTTTTCAAATGCTAGGGACTAAACTTTTCGATCCTGATGCGGTCGAAGGTGACGGTGAGAACGCGTACGGGCTCTCGCTTCTTCCGGTGGAAACCGTTTTTCAGGCAGAAAAGAAAACGGTACAAATGGAAGGTGTCCTTTCTGCCGGTATAATGGAAGGTCAAATGAATCTTAACGGTTTCGAAATACATTTAGGCAGAACGACATTGAAGTTGCAAGTAAGGCCCTTTCTTTTATTGAAGGATGGAAGAGAGGATGGAGCCATTTCCAATGACAACAAGGTAATGGGAACATATCTTCATGGGATATTCCATAATCGCCTGTTCACTAGATTGCTAGTAAACCAAATTCGACGGAACAAGGGGTTGGAAGAAGTGAAGGAGAATGTCCAAAGCGACTCGGAGCGTAGGGAAGAAGCCTACAATCTCTTGGCTTCCCATTTGGAGGAAAACATTGATATGGATACCATCTATCAATGGCTGCATCTGGAAACTGCAGGAAGTTAATGTTAATCAAAGCCCTTTTATCTTCAAAAAAGCTCGATTTAGAGCTGCAATTCCTTTTATTTAGCCATAATAAGTGACAGGGGCATACAAGATATGTTATGTTGTCTTCTCTACATACTTTATACAAAATAAAAGGATGAGGTGTTCATATGAATAAAACAGAATTAGTGAGCAGTGTTGCAGCACAAGCTGAACTGACAAAAGACGAAGCAAAAAAAGTAGTGGATGCGTTGTTTGAAACAATCACGGCTACACTTGCTAAAGAAGAAAAAATCCAATTAGTTGGTTTTGGTACATTTGAAGTGCGCGACCGTGCTGCCCGTACAGGAAGAAACCCGCAAACTGGCGAAGAAATACAAATTGCAGCTAGTAAAGTACCGGCATTTAAAGCAGGTAAGGAATTAAAAGACGCAGTAAAATAAATGATGAACGACGAAAAAACCTGGCGAAGCAATGCTCGCCAGGTTTTTTATGTTTACAGTCATTTCAACTTACCCGTTGATCTTTAATGGAAAGATTAAAAAACGTTTTATCATCTGGTAAGCATGAAATTGTTTATATAGCACAAAAATTATAGTACTTATTAATAAGGTTTATACTTTGACTATGTTAGGCTAAATGAATAACAAGCTTTAAACCATAATAAAAGAGGTGAAAGATATGCTAAAGAAAATAATGAAAAAAATCAAACAACTTTCCCAAGGAAGCAGTGAGAGAAGACATGGTCATTATCGCCGAGGCAGCAGCAGCAGCCGAGGGTATAAAAGGTATCCCATGAGTGGAAGTGACCGCTACAAGAGAAAGGGGCGTGGCAGCAGCAGTTAATTCAATTTCTGTGACTTCAATGCAGCCTGCAGGTCCATTGAGATTTCTTTAATATCTGAATAAGGTTCTTGGATGCTTAATAATCTTTTCAGTATATGCACGGTTTCTTTTTCTAACGAAAGCTCTTCTGTCCAAGGAAGGGCCTTTTTACTTTTGGAAGCGTAAGTCGTATAAAGTACATAAAGAAGTATTTCCCCCAAGTCGTAAAAATCCTGCCTTTTCAGCTCTAAAATGGAGTCTTTTGCGAGATCGGCCGTATTGATCGTTTTAGACAAACCAAAGTCTATCAAAATGGGCTGATGGTTCTTAAGTAAAATATTTGGTATACGTAAATCTTGATGGCAAATGTCATGGTCATGTAGATAAGCTACTAAACTGACCAGCTCAACCAGAAAAATTAGAGACTCTTTCTCTTTGTATGTTAATTGATTCAAGAAAATATGGTCTTCTAAATTATCCCCTTCTATAAAATCCATCACAAAATAAACATTTCCGTCATGTGAAAATTGCCCGTGAAATTTGGGGATGTTCGTGTGGTTTAACATTCGTAATATGATCATTTCATTTTCAAACTGTTTCAGCTCTTTTTTGCTGCGGCGTTTACTTTTCCGGAGCTGCTTGATCACTATATTTTCATTCATCTTCAAATCATTGCAAAGGTAAACAATACCGTAGCTTCCTTTACCGATTACAGCTTTCACCTCGTAACGGTCATTCAAAACCACGCCTTTCTTTAAAGGAATATCCACAAAAAATTGGTAGATCTTTCTTAAGGAACGCAAAATTGAAACTTCCCTCACCACTTTCATATATTCGAGTCGAAATGACCAAAGCTGGAAATACGAATGATCATGGATAGTTTAACACTGATTTTTGTTAATGCGGTAATGAAAGTCTTTTTACGATAATTCACAATTGAAACGAGTATTAAAAAAATTCCTTAAATTTCATAATATGAAATTATATGATTTTTAAAATTATTAAGTTTACTATAATGAATTCTAATGAAAGAGTAGGAGGTGATAAGATGGATGAGCGCGAGTTGAGAAATTGCTTCGGCAAATTCCCAACCGGAGTCACGATAGGAAGCTGGTTTGATGGGAAAGTTCAAAAGGGTATCACTATGAATTCATTTACCTAGGTTCCTTGGTTCCCCCGCTCGCTTTAGTATCAATTCATAATGAAGCAAAAGCCTGCACTAGCATGAAAGATAAATCTTTTACCATTTATAAATTGTCGGATGAACAAGAATCCATTGCAGGGCAATTTGCGGGCAATAAGCAGGGAACACTTTAAATTGACTGGGAGAACAAGGGAAGAGTTTGAGGCTGGTGATCATGTATTGTTCATCGGTGAGATCCAGGAGTTACATTTCGAAGATTTAGAAGCGCTTACTTTCATCGAGGGAAAATGGGGTCTGCTAAACAACTTGTAAAATAAGGGGGTTTCTTATGGGCATTAAAACCGGTGAAGAATATATTAATAGAATTAAATCCAGAAAGCCAGAAGTCTGGCTTTCTGGAAGAGTGGTTGAGGATATTTATAATGAGCCAATTTTTAAGCAGCCGATACAAGAAATTGCGCGGTTGTATGACATTCAACATGACCCGGAATATCAAGATGAAATCACTCACATTTGCAAAGAAACTGGGGAACGTGTCAATAATGCTTTCTTATTCCCGAAGACATCGGAGGATTTGCAAAAAAGAAGTAAATTATTTGAAGTGTATACAAGGATGACATATGGACTAATGGGGAGAACGCCGGACTTTTTAAATGTCGTGGTCACTTCCATGGCACATAACTCCTGGTTTCTTGATAAATACAACAAAGGCTGGTCAAAGAACATCATGGACTATTATGCCTATATTCGTGACAACGATTTATTCTTGACGCATGCAATCATTAATCCTCAAAATGATCGAAGCAAGCAATCTCATGAACAAAAAGAAACATATACCCACTTAGGGACCGTTGAGGAAAAAGAAGAAGGAATACTTGTACGCGGTGCAAAGGTGCTAGCAACCCTGGCACCGATTACAGATGAGGTGATTATCTATTCTTTCCCAGGATTCACACCAGGCGATGAACGTCACGCGGTAGCATTTGCACTGCCGATCGATACGCCTGGACTGCGCATTAATCTGCCGGGAACCAATGCAGGACGGAACACGCTCGATGTTTGACCATCCACTGGCCTCCCGCTATGAGGAAATGGATGCCCTGCTTGTATTCAATGATGTCCTGGTTCCTTGGAATCGTGTCTTCTTATACAACAATGTGGAGGCGGCAAACCGCTTGTATCCAATGACGGGAATCGCAGAACAGCCTGCTCACCAATCAGGCGTACGTGGATATATTAAACTGGCATTTGCCGTTGAAGTAGCTTGTAAAGTGGCAGACTCTATCGGAGTTGATGGATTCCTGCATGTACAGCGTGATTTGGGTGAACTTGTTCAATCCGTCGAAGTCATCCGTTCACTGCTTCGGGTAGCGGAATATGAGTACACGATTAATGATTACGGTGAGGCCCGGCCAAATCCCGATGCATTGGAAACGATTCGCGGCTTCCTTCCGGAGATGTATCCTCGTGCCATCGAAGTTATCCAGACCATTCCCTGACATATAGGCGATTTTTGGTAAATAAAACAATTCACGAGTAAAACCACAAACGAACTCCCATTTTATAGTATTTGATTGGAAAGTTATGTATAGTTAGTATTATATTAAAATTGAATATTCTGAAAAAACAAGGAGCGGTGTTATGAGTTTAACAATCACTGATTTGTTCATTGGCCAGGTTGCTAGTATGCAACGTACATTTAAAGAATCTGACGTAAAATTATGTAATGAATTAACAAAAGACTTCAGTCCGATTTATCAAGTGAATAAAGAAGCATGGAAAAGTAATTTCAGCAAGCCGGTTGTACCTGGTTTGTTAACGGAAGGCCTTATCACTCAAGTGATCAGTGAAAAGCTCCCTGGTAGTGCCTGTATACTTTTACAAAAGGAATTGGTCTTTTATCATCCAGTACATATAGGCGACATGATTTCAGCGGAACTTGAGGTTATCGATATTAATTTGAATAGAGATTGGGTTACGCAAAAGGTGACTTGCTTTAATCAGGCAGGAATTGAAGTCATTAAGGGTCAAGTTGTAATCTTTGTTTTAAGTAATCAAGGTATTAGGTGATGTGAATGGAAAATGTTAAAAACGTCATAAGGAATTGGGGATCAATTGAAGTTGATGAAAATGGAAGAATTATAGGCGCAACTGCTGATTTTTATGAATATTTCATGATGATGCCGACTGATTTGATAGGAAAGTCCATTAAGAGAGTCATTCATACTTCTTCCAACTTTTCTTTGAAAGGTCTTGCCCACAAACATGTGTTTTCTGGTGTGATCAGTGGACACTCTTGTTTTATAAGGGTATTTCGACAAGAAGGTATTACCATTTATACCATAATCATCAGACAAGACGAACTGGAATACAGTGATTTGGTGTATTTTTCCAAATCCTTGGAGAAGAATAAACCCAAGAAAAATTCCGTGGTTCAAAGTCGATATAGCTTCGAAGAGATTGTTGGAAAGAGTAAGGAGATAGAGAGGGTAAAAGAACTTGCCGCCAAAATTGCTACAAGCAGTTCAACAGTACTGCTTACAGGGGAAACGGGAACGGGAAAGGAACTTTTTGCCCAAGCGATCCATAGTTTGAGTACAAGAAAAGCACAGCCATTTGTGCCGGTAAATTGTGCCGCGATTCCAGATGAATTATTTGAATCGGAGATTTTTGGTTATGAAGCTGGCGCTTTTAGCGGGGCGAAAAAAGAAGGTAAGCCTGGAAAAATAGAATTAGCCCAAAATGGTACGTTGTTTTTAGATGAGATTTCTGAATTGCCTTATCAGGCTCAAGGAAAGCTATTACGAGTTTTACAGGAAAGGGAAGTGGAAAGACTAGGGGGGACGGGGACTAAAAATGTTGATATACGTATTATCGCGGCGACGAATAGAGATTTAAGAACCCTTATTCAAGAAGGGAAATTCCGCCAAGATTTATATTATCGACTTTATGTTTTTGAATTGAAAATTCCTACTTTAAGGGAGCGGCACGAAGATATTCTTCCTCTGGCATATCATTTCATCGAGCATTTCAATAACAAGTTAGGGTCCAATGTGAAAGAAATTGATCCTAAACTCCAAGATTGGCTTATCCAATATGATTGGCCTGGTAACATCCGTGAAATCAAAGCGATAATCGAACGCGGAATGAATATCGTAGATGGAGGGACTCTAACTCTGGATTCTTTATATTTTACACCTAATTTCATAATGGAGGTTCCCTCATCGATGGATAATTCTATGTCCGGTACGTTGGATGAAGTTGTAGGTAATGCTGAAAAATCCGCCATTCAGCGAGCATTGAAAGATTCGGAAGGTGATCGTTCTTTAGCAGCTCAAAAGCTGAAAATTCATGTTGCTAGTTTATATAGGAAAATTGCCAAATACAAATTGAAATAGCAGTATCATCCAATGAAATGTAATCAGGGTAACCATTAGGGCACACTTATAAAGTGTGTGTTTTTTTGTGAAGTTTCGCAAATTTGATTTGCAGAAATGAGAAAAAATGCAAAGATGCGAAAGGTTTTGGAAACTATAGCCAAATTTGTAGCGAATTCAAGTTGGCACACAACTTGCAATAATAGTTTGTCATGTAAGAGGTTTCATGTTTCGTAGAATGTTTTAAATATGGTTCAGATAAATTAGTAATTAATCAAGGGGGTAATGATGTGCTGAATTTTTCTTTTACGGAAGAGCAAGATTATTTTCGTAAAATATTGAAAGAATTTGCGAAGGAAGAGTTGCTTCCACATTATACAAAATGGGATCGCGAAGAGATTACTCCAAAACACTTGTGGAAAAATCTGGGAGAACTTGGCGTTAATGGCCTTCGGATTCCAGTGGAATATGGCGGAAGCGGTGCGGATTGTGTGACAACGGGGATAGCTGCTGAGGAGATAGGCCGTGGTGATTTCAATCTAACTTACGCGGTGATGTTGAATGCATTAATCGGTGAAATTATCAATAATCACGCTAGCGAGGAACTGAAAAAGGAGTGGCTTCCCCAAATTTCAAGTGGTGAAAAAATTGTTGGCATTGCCATTACGGAGCCTTCCGCCGGTACGGATGCGGGCGGAATTAAAACAACAGCTGTACATAAAGGAAATAAGTATGTGCTTAATGGAGAAAAGTCTGGAATAAGTGTAGCTATGTGTGGAGATGCCTTTGTTTTATTTGCAAAGACGGAACCTGAATGGGGAAATCGTGGGATAAGTGCTTTCATGGTGCCTGCCGATATTCCGGGTGTTGAATGTAGAGGGTACTCGGACATGGGGAATATCCCCATTGGAAGAGGTTCGATATATTTAACAGATGTCGAGATTCCGGAAGAGTATATGATCGGTCTTCAAAATAAAGGGTTTTCCCAAGTGATGAATGGGTTCGATTTAAGTCGGCTGTTAATAGGTCTGCAATGTGTGGGCACCGCTTCACAAAGTATTGATGAAACCATCGAATATGTGAAAATCAGGCATTCATTTGGTAAACCGTTGGCGACATATCAAGGGGTCTCCTTCCCACTTGTGACCCACCATACCCAATTAGAACTGGTGAAGTGGCAAGCCTACCGAGGCCTTTGGCTTCGTGACCAAGGGCTGAATCATAGTAAAGAATCGGCTTCCGTTAAGTGGTTAGGTCCTAAATATAGTGTAGAAGCTATCCATGAATGTTTACTGTTGAATGGTCATTATGCTTATACGAAGGAAATGCCTCTTGAGCAACGCTTGCGTGATGTGATTGGGTTGGAAATTGGTGATGGCACTGCTCAAGCCAATATGATGGTCATTGCAAAGGACATTATAGGAAAGGAGTTCCGTTCTCATTAATCCAATGGATTGGTATTTTTGCATTCTGTTGAAACGTAAACTATTACGAAGAAACTCAAATTATTCACAGTCGTATTGGGTACCGATTAAGTTCGTAATTAACAGTGAAATGATGGGATACAAGGCAAATCACTAAGATAATGAAGGGAATGAAAACGATGGAATTAACAGATGTAATCTATGAAAAAAATGGTGGGATTGCAAAGATAACAATGAACAGACCTAAAGTTTATAACGCTTTTCGTGCCAGAACCATTCAGGAATTAATTTGGGCTTTCCGCGACGCTTGGGATGATAATCGTGTTGGTATCGTGATTCTGACGGGAGCAGGTGAGAAGGCATTTTGTGTAGGTGGAGATCAAAAAGAAAAGGGAGAAGAAGGAGGATATAATCATTCGGGTGGTTTAGGAGGCGGAATGGGACTGGAAATCGAAACGCTGCACCAAACGATCCGCAACATTCCTAAGCCGGTCATTGCAGCGGTTAATGGGTTTGCCATCGGAGGCGGGCATGTCCTGCATGTCATTTGTGACCTAACCATTGCATCTGACACGGCAAAATTTGGCCAGAGTGGGCCAAAGGTCGGTAGTTATGATGCAGGTTTTGGTTCAGCTTATTTAGCACGAATTGTCGGAGAAAAGAAAGCAAGGGAAATCTGGTATTTATGTGAACAATATTCTGCACAAGAAGCAAAGGAAATGGGACTTGTGAACAAAATCGTTGCCTCGGAACAATTGCACGAGGCAGCAGAGGAGTGGGCAAGAAAGATCCTTGATAAGAGTCCTACTGCGCTAAAAATGCTCAAATATTCCTTTAATGCAGATAGTGCCAACATTCAAGGGATTTCTCAACTATCGATGGGCAGTTTAGCGATGTTTTACAATACAAAAGAATCGGAAGAAGGAAAGAACGCCTTCCTAGAAAAGAGGCCTGTAGATTTTAAAAAATTCAGAGGTTGATGAGGGGGATTAAAACTGGTGAAATTGGAGACGATTTTGACTCAGGAGTATGTGGGGGAATATAAAGGCGTTTGGCCAAATCGTACCATCTTGGATTATTTGAATGATGCTATAGTAAAGCATCCAGATAAGATGGCGATTATCGATAAAAAAAGCAGTTTTACTTACAAGCAGCTTGGTAAGTTGGTCGATCGGGTCGCTTTGGGTCTCTTGCATATAGGATTGGGTAAGGGGGATGTTGTCTCTTTTCAACTGCCTAACTGGAATGAATTTATAATCTTGCATTATGCTGTTACAAGAATCGGTGCCATTAGCAATCCATTGATACCAATTTATCGAGATAGGGAAATTGGCTATATGGTTGGGATGGCAGAATCTAAAATGATTGTTGTACCAGAGTATTTCCGTGGGTTTTATTACCCTGATATGATTGAAAGACTAAGTCATCAATGGCCATCAATGAAACATATATACGTGATGGGTGACAGAGCGCCGAATGGGATGAAACTGCTCTCCTCTTTATTTGAGGAACCTTGGGAAGACCGGATTGATTCATCCATTTTGGATGAAATCACACTTGACCCCAATGATGTGACTGAAATTATCTTTACCTCGGGAACCACAGGAAGTCCAAAAGGAGTTATGCATACCCATAATACTCTTTGTATATCAACGAATTATTGGATTGATCGCTTACATTTAACATCTGATGATGTTCTTTTCATGGCGTCAACGTTTGCCCATCAAACAGGTTTTGGTTATGGAGTTAGGCTCCCTACACATATTGGAGGTACGGGAGTCTATCAAGACATTTGGAATCCGAAAGAGTTTATTGAATGGGTAGAGAGGGAGAAAATAACGTTTACGGCCGGAGCTACTCCTTTTCTGCAGGATACGGTTCAAATGGAGGGGATAGAAAGGTATGACCTTAATTCGCTACGAGTCTTCGTAGCTTTAGGTGCCCCGATTCCCAGGCATTTAGTAAAGGAAGCCATGGAAAAAGTCCCGTTCAAGATATTGTCAGGGTGGGGTCAAACGGAAGATGGCTTGGTAACCTTGACGAGACTTGAAGATCCAGAAGAAAAACTGACGAATACCGACGGAATTCCGTTTCCGGGAATGGAACTAAAGGTCGTAGATTTTGAAGGGGAGGTCTGTGCCCCGAATATAGAAGGCTCTTTATTAGTAAGGGGTCCGGCTCTTTTTGTCGGCTATTTTAAACGGATCGAGGATACTTTAGCTGTATATAGTGACGGATGGTTCATTACCGGTGATCGGGCATTCATTGATGAAGAAGGATATATTCGAATTTCTGGAAGAAACAAAGACATAATCATACGTGGCGGTGAAAATATTCCAGTCGCTTATGTAGAAAATGTATTGTATGAACACCCGGATATTTCTAGCGCTCAGGTTATTGCAGTTCCAGATGCCCGTCTTCAGGAAAAAGCATGTGCATGTATCAGCATGAAAACGGGGAAGAGCCCGATCACGATGGATTCCATGCAGGAATTTCTCTCGCAAAAGGGTTTGGCCAAACAATATTGGCCTGAACTTCTTGAAATAATGGATGACTTTCCTCGTACGGCAAGCGGGAAAATCCAGAAATTCCGGCTCCGGGAAATGATAAATGAAAAGTTAGTCGACAAGATATAAGCAGTTTAAATAAATCCATATTGACTAAATGGTGAAAGTGGAGGGAAATACGATGAATAAAAGAATCGCATTTATTACCGGTGCCGGAAGCGGAATTGGCAGAGAGATTGCAAAAAAATTGGCTTCTCGCAATTTTAACATCATCGTGGCTGATATAAATCATAAAAATGCTGAGGAAACGGTTTCTTTAATCGAAAATTCGGGTTTTGAAGCCAGGGCGGTCCATTGTGATGTAACGAAATTAGAAAGTGTTAAAAAAGCCGTTGAAGAAACAGTGAATCATTATCATAAAATAGATATATTGGTTAATAATGCAGGCTGGGATAAGGTGGAACCTTTTTTAAAAAGCGATCCTAGCACTTGGAAAAGGATTATCGATATTAATTTACTTGGGCAGATCCATACTTGCAAGGAAATTTTACCTCTCATGATTGAAAATGGTTATGGAAAGGTAGTAAATATTGCATCTGATGCAGCTAGAGTAGGATCAAGTGGAGAGGCAGTTTATTCGGCTGCTAAGGGAGGGGTGATTGCCTTCACAAAAACGATAGCAAGAGAAATGGCACGTCACAAACTCAACATCAATTGTATTGCGCCAGGTCCTGCAGATACGCCCCTATTTCAAGAAATAGGCTCATACAATGAAGGTATAGCAGGTGCCTTGGAAAAAGCGATTCCATTTCGCCGGCTAGCTCAACCAGAGGACATTGCCAGTGCTGTTGCCTATTTCGTTTCGGAAGATGCAGGGTATATTACGGGGCAAACACTTTCCGTAAATGGTGGATTAACTATGGTCTAATCAATATAGTTGGGTGGTTATGCAAGATTGAAAGGCTAGTAAACTTAAAGCATTAGGTTGAAAACTTTTTCTAATACGTTTGACAATTGGATTTATCGTGTTAATATAAAGGCAAATGAAAATTAAATATACAATTTGTACCACTAGGGGTGCTTTATAGGTAAAAGTTGATTTTACCGCAGAAGCTGAGATTAGAGTATGACTTTAAGACCCTTAGAACCTGATCTGGTTTATACCAGCGTAGGGAAGTGGGGTCTGGAACGATACGTTTCTGTATTTTTTCAAGTACAACCACTTTCTTTACGTTTAAGAAAGTGGTTTTTTGTTTGCAAAAAAAGGGGTGATAAAAGTTTTTTTCTGTAAGATTCATTGAAAAATACTATTTGGAGGTAATGGACATGAAGTTTTCAGAGGAAATCCGTCGGGAAGTTGACCATATTTGGGAAGCTAGTTTTAATCACCCGTTTGTTGCAGGAATAGGAGATGGCACATTGCCATTGGAATGTTTTCGTTTTTATGTCATGCAAGATGCCTATTATTTATCTCATTTTGCCAGGGTTCAAGCTTTAGGGGCAGTCAAAGCTACAGATTTACATACAACAAGCAGGCTTGCCGGCCATGCACAAGGAACATATGAAGCGGAGTTGAAGCTTCATGAGAATTTTTCTGAGAGATTAGGCATCACAAAAGAAGAAAGGCAAAATTTCAAACCCGCCCCGACTGCTTATGCTTATACTTCCCATATGTATCGTGCAGCTTATTCGGGACATTTAGGTGATGTTATTGCAGCCATCTTGCCGTGTTACTGGCTGTATTATGAAATAGGTGAAAAGCTGCAAGGTAGCATACCCGAAGAGCCGATTTATCAAGAATGGATAGCGGCGTACGGAGGAGAGTGGTTCCGCACTTTGGTGGAAGAACAAATTGCGAGGCTTGATGAGATTGCTGAAAAAGTAACGGACGAAGATAAGGAGAGGATGAAAGAGCATTTTATCCTTAGCAGCCAATATGAATACTCATTTTGGGAAATGGCTTATCGTTTAGAGACATGGCCTGTGCACCAGGAAACACTGGAAGTATAAAGGAGAATGAAATAATGAAAAAAGGATTGAAATTAACGGATATATTAGTCACGATCGTGATTTCGGTAGCATTTGGAATCGTTTATATCCTTTGGGGTTCGATTTACTATTCTGTTAAACCATTAGGATTACATCTGGATCAACTTATTTATGGAATGTGGTTTATAGCTGGTCCCGTCGCCTTTTTAATTTTACGGAAACCGGGTGTGGCACTTTTGGCGGAGATTGCTGCAGCTTCCGGGGAATTCTTTCTAGGTTCTCCTTGGGGGCTGACCGTACTGTTATATGGGGTGGTCCAAGGTTTGTTCGCGGAACTGGTGTTCATGGGGTTCAAATATAAAAAATTCAATATGTCGGTGGCCGTTTTAGCTGCGGTAGCTTCCTGCTTTGCATCCGTACTAATGGATTTTGCATACGGGGAAATTGGTGCGCTTTCTACTTGGAATCTATCTTTATTCATGATAGCGAGGTTTGTGGGTTCCATTTTCTTTGCAGGTGTGACTGCCTATTATCTAGTTAAAGTCTTGGAAGCGACTGGAGTAACTAATCTTGTTCGTCCGGTTTCAAATAAAGATTATGCAGAACTGGATCAAAATTAGGTTGAGGGCCATGGAACCAATCATTTCAGTTGAGAAGTTAAGAATGAAATATCCCGGTGATGAATCTTTGGTTTTCAAGGACCTATCCTTATCGTTAGATATAGGAGAAAAGGTACTATTGTTGGGACCATCAGGATGTGGTAAGTCCACTCTTTTGCAAGTGTTAAGCGGATTGATTCCGAATTCCATCGAAGTCCCGATGAAAGTTGAAGAAATGAAATGCCCTTCTTCATGGGGGTATGTTTTTCAAGACCCTGATAGTCAGTTTTGCATGCCATTTGCCGATGAGGAAATCGCCTTCGTCCTTGAGAATCTTTCCGTCCCTAAAGGTGAAATGAAAGGGAAAATCCAATATCATCTCCGTAAAGTAGGATTGAACCTAGGCCATACAAGTATAGAAACATTATCAGGCGGGATGAAACAGCGTCTGGCAATCGCTTCAGTATTGGCCCTTGAACCAGAAGTGATATTTTTGGATGAACCAACCGCCATGCTTGATCCGGAAGGAACAAAAGAAATCTGGGACTTGTTGAAGGAAGTTGGTCGAGACAAAACGGTTATAATCGTCGAGCATAAAATTGACCATGTTTTAGAATTCATCGATCGAATCGTGCTTTTTAATGATGACGGTCAAATCATGGCTGATGGTCCAAGAGACACCATTCTTTCACAATATAAAAATGAAATGAAAGAATATGGAATATGGTTTCCAGGTGTTTGGGATGAATATGTAAATCAGCATGCACCCATTCGTGAACACCAATTTACAGATGATTCACTCCTTATGCATGTGCAAGGATTTAGCGGTTTTCGGAATAAAGAGGAAAAAATCAAGATTGAAGAGCTGAAGGTTCATTCAGGGGAATGGATTGTAATCAGGGGAGAAAATGGCGCGGGAAAGAGCACACTTTTGCAAGCACTGATGCAGTTCATAAAAACGGATGGTAAGTATGAATTAATGGGGACCCCCATTAAAAGGGTGAAAAATCCAACAAATCATATGACGTTTGTCTTTCAGAATCCTGAGTTTCAGTTCGTTGCAAATACTGTATATGAAGAGATTGCCTATTCATTGCGGATTGACAAACGGCCTCAACAAGAAATAGATGAGAGGGTCCGCACATTGCTTAAAGTGTTCGGCCTTATGGCACATCGGGATAAACATCCGTTTCAATTATCAATGGGTCAAAAGCGTCGCCTAAGCGTAGCTGCTTCAATCGTAATAGATAAAAAAATCATTCTCCTGGATGAGCCGACCTTTGGCCAAGATTCGAAAAATACCTTTGCATTACTGGAATGGTTTGAGGAATATCGAAGGCGCGGAATAACAGTGATCATGGTAACTCATGACGATCATATTTCAAAAAACTTTGCTACCAGGATCTGGATGGTTAAGGACGGAAACGTAATAAGTGATGAAAACATTGCGCAGGCCGGATTTTTGGAGACTGAAGTTTTATCACTTTAAAAGGAGTGTCATGTAGATGAATGTTTCAAATACAGAAACATGGCTCCATAGAATTAATCCAAGCGTTAAACTTGGTGTACTGATTGTGTTATGCATCGTGGCGTTATTCATTCATGACCTGAATTATATGATGAATATCACCATTGGCGTATTACTTTTATTTTTGTTTTTTACCGGGCATTCGATAAAACGAATCTTACTTTTATCGATTCCCTTTTGTTTCATTTTTATATCCACCTCTTCCGCAATGATATTATTCGGACAAGGTAAGACGCTTTGGTTCGAGTGGGGCCTAATATCGATAACGGAAGAAAGTTTCATGAGGGGAATACTTGTGGGCTTTCGAGCTTTGTTCTTTGCGGCCCTTGGATTAACTTTTTCCTTAACGACAAGGCCAGTGAACTTGTTTTATTCGTTAATGCAGCAAGTGAAGCTTAAACCGAAATATGCCTATAGTTTCATGGCGGCATTAAGGCTGATTCCCATCATGATGGAGGAGTTCCAAACGATACGAAACGCGATGAAGGTACGCGGTTTCGAAAGGGGAAAAGGGATAAGATCTGTATATTTTAAGATGAAAGCCTATTCCATCCCGTTGTTATCCGGAAGCATCAGACGTGCTCACCGAATCGCGGTTGCGATGGAGGCAAAGCGATTTACAGACACTCGGAATCGAACATACTATTATGAATTTGGGTTTTCAAAAAAGGATCATGGTTTCATTTTGTATTTTATCATCCTGCTGTTGGCCGGCTTTTATCTATCGATTCAATACCCGTTAGTATCTATTTGATTTTATGAGATGGTAATTTTACTAGTTAGGGGTTCTTAGTATGAATGCACATGAATTGCATATTATTTCTACTGGGAAACAGCCAATTGAAAAGTTTGTCGAGATCGCTTCAAACATTCAAGAACATGTTGATTTCTTTTATCTAAGGGAAAAGCAAATGAGTGCATCGGAACTCTATCGAGCAGTGACCCTATTACATGATAATAAGATTCCGCTTTCTAAGATCGTCATTAATGACCGGATGGATGTAGCCTGGGTACACAAAGTATTTGGTGTGCAATTGGCTTTTCATAGTTTAGATGCGGGAGTCGTAAAAGGAGCTTTTCCAGGGATGAATATTGGCTGTTCGATCCATTCCATGGATGAAGCGAAAGCCGCATTCAGCAAAGGAGCCAATTACGCGATTTATGGACATGTTTTTGAAACGGATTCAAAAATCGGACTTCCTCCTAAGGGAGTTAAGGAGCTTAATGCAATCACAAGAAATGTCAATCTTCCGATAATTGCGATAGGCGGAATAACACCTTTCAATTGCCAAGTCGTACTGGATGCGGGGGCACGCGGAATTGCCGTCATGTCAGGTGTGCTTGAAGCTGAAAATCCGATTAAAGCCGTTAAAGAATATTCGAGGTCTTTGGGAAAGGAGACATAAGATGAATTCCATATATGATGCAATCATTGTTGGGGGAGGAGTAATAGGTGGATCCATTGCTTTTCAATTAGCCAAACGAGGCAAAAAGGTCCTTTTATTGGAAAAAGATAGACTCGCCAGTAAAGCATCCAGTGCTGCAGCCGGGATGTTAGGGGCACAATCCGAGTTGGATGCTGATAACCCGCTTTTTACATTGGCAAGCCGAAGCAGAGGGATGTTTCCTGCACTGGCGGAAGAATTAAAAGACATAAGTGGAATAGACATCGAATTAGTGAACAAGGGCATGTTTAAGGTGGCGCTAACGAATGATCAGGTAGCCGATTTGAAGAACATGATCAGAGTCCAGCAAGATGCGGGACTTGAGGCTGAATGGCTATCGACTGCCGAAATGAGGAAAACGGAACCGCTTCTATCGGATGAGATTAAGGGGGCCATGTTCATTCCGAAGGATGGACAAGTTTCTGCCACTAGGCTATCGCTCGCTTTTACTGAATCTGCAGCTGCCCTTGGTGTAGACATAAAGGAATTCGTTCATGTCTCCGGTTTAGTTACGGAAAACGGATGTGTGACGGGAGTGGTCACGAACATAGGTGGATTTTCAAGTGAAAATGTCATCGTGGCAGGTGGGGCTTGGAGTGCTTTTCTCCTTGAAAAATCAGGGATGGGACTTGACAGTTATCCAGTAAAGGGTGAGTGCTTTTCCGTCCGGACCGATCGTCCATTGCTTGAAAAGACAATCTTCTCACATGGCTGTTATCTTGTACCAAAAATTGGCGGAAGGATCATTGTCGGGGCAACGGTTAAAGCGAACACTTTCGATCAAAAGGTAAGTCTTGACGGGATTTCTACGTTAATAGAAAAGGCAACGCAATTGCTTCCGGCGATTAAAGGAACCGAATTGGAAAAGACATGGGCAGGGATACGCCCCCAAACTGGGGACGGCTTGCCGTACTTTGGTGAACATCCAGGATGCAAAGGACTTTTCATTGCAACGGGGCACTACAGGAATGGCATTCTGCTTTCTCCAATTACAGGTGTACTTATTGCTGATCTTTTAGAAAGGAAGACAAATGCCGAATGGTCCGCTTTTCGATTGGATCGTTCGGTACAGACTCTTTTTTCATAATGGAGGTGGATGAATTGGAATTGATTATTAACGGGGAAAAAATAAGGATTCCTGCTGATGAATCAACAGTTTCAGGGCTTTTGCAACACTTTGATTTACATCAAAAAGTGGTGATCGTTGAATTGAATGATGAAATATTGGCAAAAGAAAGTCTAAGTGAAACACTTTTGTCAAATGGAGACAAGGTAGAGATTGTACATTTTGTAGGAGGCGGATGATATGTTAAAGATAGGTTCTTATGAATTTTCTTCAAGATTGTTACTAGGTACAGGAAAGTATCCAAACTTCGATGTTCAAAAGCAATCAGTGGAGGTTTCGGAGACGGAAATATTAACATTTGCGGTCCGGAGAATGAATATTTTTGAAGCCAGTCAGCCCAATTTTTTAGAAAAGCTTGATTTAAAAAAATACACACTCCTTCCCAATACAGCAGGAGCTAAAACTGCCAAAGAGGCAGTGCGCATAGCCCATCTTGCAAAGGCATCTGGCTTATGTGACATGATTAAGGTAGAAGTCATTGGCTGTCAAAAAACACTGTTGCCTGATCCGATTGAAACCTTAAAAGCTGCTGAAGAATTAGTGAAGCTGGGATTCACCGTATTACCCTATACTTCTGATGACGTGTTGCTCGCTAAGCGCCTGGAAGAAGTGGGGTGCCATGCAATCATGCCTGGCGCTTCACCAATTGGCTCTGGTCAAGGCATTATAAACCCACTGAACTTACGATTCATCATGGAACAATCTGAGGTACCTGTAATTGTCGATGCAGGGATTGGAACGCCCTCCGATGCGGCAATCGCCATGGAATTAGGGGCGGATGGCGTATTGCTTAACACTGCTGTTTCCGGAGCAAAAGACCCTGTCAAAATGGCGAAAGCAATGAAACTTGCCATTGAGGCAGGTCGATTAGGGTATGAAGCAGGAAGAATCGCAAAAAATGATTACGCGATAGCAAGCAGCCCAGTTGAAGGATTGAGCATTGGATGAATGAACGTTATTCACGTCAAGAACTTTTTGGCCCCATAGGGGAAGAAGGGCAATTGAAAATTCGCAAAAAACACGTTTTGGTGATTGGAGCGGGTGCTCTCGGTACGGGAAGTGCAGAAGGTCTTGTACGCGCAGGAATTGGGAAACTCACCATTGTGGACAGAGATTATGTAGAGTGGAGCAACCTTCAAAGACAACAGCTTTATTGTGAAGATGATGCTAAAAAAAGGATACCGAAAGCAGTGGCAGCAAAGAATCGTTTGAATGCGCTAAATTCGGACGTTATCGTAAAATCGCAAGTGGCGGATGTCTCGGTTGAGGAATTGGCGAAGCTTGTTGAAGGCGTGGATCTAATATTGGATGCCACAGATAATTTCGATACCAGGATGCTTATAAACGATACTGCGCAAAAATATAATATACCTTGGATTTACGGGGCCTGTGTAGGGAGTTATGGGATAAGTTACACGATGATCCCAAAGGCGACACCATGTTTGAATTGTTTGCTGGAAACGGTTCCAATTGGAGGACTGACATGTGATACGGCGGGAATCATCAGCCCTGCTGTTCAAACGGTCGTTGCCCATCAACTGGCGGAAGCATTGAAAATCCTTGTGGAAGATTTTGAATCACTAAGAAACAAAATCGTTTCATTTGATCTTTGGAAAAATGAATATTCATCCATAAATGTAGCGCAATTAAAAAAAGATTCTTGTTTGTCATGCGGGGTAAATCGAACGTACCCCCATCTCTCCTATTCAAATCGAACGAAAACAGCCGTTTTATGCGGAAGGGATTCTGTCCAGATTCGGCCGGCGATGAATCTTGAAAGAGACTTAGCGGAAATCGAAAAAAATCTTCTCGCACAAGGTGGTAAGATCGTCAGGAATCCTTATTTACTTTCATTTACGATTGGAACCCATCGGTTGGTCGTTTTTAAAGATGGGCGGGCGTTGATTCATGGAACGAAAGATATTTCCGAAGCAAAAACGTTATATCATCGTTATATTGGCTGAACTGTAATCATGGAATGCCAAAGACTTAAAACGCTAAAATCAGTAGCCCTTATAATAGGAAGAAATCGAAAATTCCTTTTGTGATTTATGTGCTTCAAAAACATAAAACGAAAGCGGTGTCTGCCTTTTCCGGGCGGCACCGCTTTTTTTTGGAACGATTATTTAAGCAGACTACATATCATGACTGCTATTATGCTTCTGACGGGAGTGCTGTCTGTTTTTCACCTTATGAGAACCGCTTAACGGTGCAGGTTGACCTGGGTTATTTCCTTTAGGTGCATTTTTTCGAATATCTTTACCATCGTTTTTGTTCATGTGCGATCCCTCCTATCTCTTAAGATAATCAGTCCGTGAAATTTTATTCACATACATATATTTGCAAACCTCGTACATGCTATGGATGGACACTAATTAAGGAGCTGAACCAAATGCAGGATAAACAAGATAAGCGAAGGACTTTCCAGGAAGCCCAGCAAAGTTATCAACAAGTATTTGATGTATACTCATCCATTGAGAAGAGCGCACCTAATTACGGAACGGAATTGAAACATGTGAAGCAGGAAGTGAACGAGGCCTATCAGCAAATACAATCTGCACTAGTCACCGCTTCCGAACACCAGAAAGAACAATTGAAAAAATTCGAACAGGATATTCAGGCAATCGTCAATGAGGTCAATTCAGAGGACTATTGAGTGGCAGGTTCCATCATCGTGAGTATTTCGCGTTTCACTTATGCGTTTCCTGATTTTAGAATAGAATAGGCTTTTTGAAAAATGCAGTACATCTGCTATTTCAAAAAGCCTATCCGATTTAAAGCCTAGAGGGAAATCATTGGTTTTTCTTTCTTTTTTTATTATTTTGCCTTTGCATTTCCGATAATGGAGGTTCATTTCCTAGTTCATCATTGTAACCTGCTCCATTACCTTGCGCTTTTGCAGCATTCATTCCTGGAATAACATGATTTGACTTTTGTTTTGTCATTTCGACACCTCCACCCATAGAATGCGATAATGTTGAATGATTATGTATGAAGAGCTAATATGTTTTGCTGGAATAATTTATCAGGCTGCAAATTGGGTTATTTTCATTAAAATGCATATGGGCAAGGCTTCCTAAATGCACTTTAATATGTGGGGAATTTTTTTCTATAAGAGAAACTTATCAAAAACAATAACTTTCTTGTTATTTACTTATACTCATTTCTATATTAGTATTAAGTTGAAGGAAGAGTTAGGGTGGGAGAAGAGAGAGAAAATTCGACAAACTAACTTTTTTACTTATATTTATAGTAAACATGGTTTCAGTGAACCAGGTTTTACTTTTATGTGCAGAATAAGTTCTGACAGTTTAATAGGGGGTAATATTCATGACGAAAAATGACGTATACCAAGCGCGTAAGTCCTTTGAGATTGATGGGCAACGCTACAACTACTACAGCTTAGACGCTATTGAAAAAGCAGGGGACGGCAAAGTATCACGCCTTCCATATTCCATTAAAGTATTACTTGAAGCGGTACTTCGCCAAGTGGACGGAAGAGTAATCACAAAAGAACACGTTGCGAACCTTGCTAAATGGGGAACAAGCGAGCAACAAGATATAGATGTTCCGTTCAAGCCATCACGTGTAATCCTACAAGATTTCACTGGTGTTCCTGTTGTTGTTGACTTAGCTTCTTTACGTAATGCTTTCGCAGCACTTGGTGGGGACCCTGACAAAATCAACCCGGAAATCCCGGTTGACCTTGTAATTGACCACTCTGTACAAGTTGATAAAGCAGGTACAATGGATTCCCTTGATGCCAATATGGATCTTGAATTCGAACGTAATGCAGAGCGTTACCAGTTCCTAAGCTGGGCTCAAAAATCATTCAACAACTATCGTGCAGTTCCACCGGCAACTGGTATCGTTCACCAAGTTAACCTAGAGTACCTTGCAAACGTGGTTCATGCTGTTGAAACTCCAAACGGCGACTTCGAAGTATTCCCTGATTCTGTTTTCGGTACAGATTCACATACTACAATGATCAACGGTATTGGTGTTCTTGGTTGGGGTGTCGGCGGTATCGAAGCAGAAGCAGGAATGCTTGGACAGCCTTCATACTTCCCAGTTCCAAAAGTGGTTGGTGTTAAACTGACTGGCGAACTTCCTAAAGGTACAACGGCTACTGACCTTGCATTGAAAGTAACACAAGTTCTTCGTGCACACGGCGTAGTTGGTAAATTCGTTGAGTTCTACGGCCCAGGAGTAGGATATCTTCCACTTGCTGACCGTGCAACAATCGCTAACATGGCTCCAGAATACGGTGCTACAGTTGGTTTCTTCCCTGTTGATGCAGAAGCGATCGATTACATGCGCTTAACAGGCCGTGATGAAAAACAAATTAAAGTGGTTGAATCATACTGCAAAGAAAATGGATTGTTCTACTCTCCTGAAAACGAAGATCCAGCATACAATGATGTTGTGGAAATCGACCTTTCAGCAATTGAACCAAACCTTTCAGGCCCTAAACGCCCGCAAGATTTGATTCCACTTTCTCAAATGAAAAAATCTTTCCATGACGCTATCAATGCACCTATGGGCAACCAAGGTTTCGGCATGGACAATTCTGAATTGGATAAAGAAGTAACTGTTAAATTTGCCGATGGTAAAGAAACGGTAATGAAAACAGGTGCGATTGCAATTGCTGCAATCACAAGCTGTACGAACACTTCTAACCCATATGTAATGCTTGGAGCGGGTCTTATTGCTAAAAAAGCAGTTGAAAAAGGCCTAACTGTTCCGGATTATGTAAAAACATCATTGGCACCAGGTTCTAAAGTTGTTACTGGTTACCTTCGTGATGCTGGTCTTCAACCATACCTTGACCAATTAGGATTCAACGTAGTTGGTTACGGTTGTACTACATGTATCGGTAACTCAGGTCCATTGGCCGACGAAATCGAAGCAGCTGTTGCTGAAGCAGATCTACTGGTAACATCAGTACTTTCAGGTAACCGTAACTTTGAAGGGCGTATTCACCCACTTGTGAAAGCAAACTATCTAGCTTCTCCTACTTTGGTTGTAGCTTATGCTCTTGCTGGAACTGTGGACTTTGATCTAAACAACGATTCACTTGGTAAAGACAAAGATGGTAACGATGTATACCTTGCTGACATCTGGCCTTCACAAGAAGAAGTTAACGCTGCTGTTAAATCAACAGTTACACCTGAGTTATTCCGTAAAGAATACGAAACAGTATTCAACGATAACAAACGTTGGAACGAAATCCAAACTAGCAACGAAGCGATTTATGCTTTCGATTCTAAATCAACATACATTCAAAATCCTCCATTCTTTGAAGGATTATCACCAGAACCTGGTTCAGTTAACCCACTTTCCGGTTTGCGTGTAGTTGGTAAATTCGGTGACTCAGTTACAACTGACCACATTTCTCCTGCAGGTGCAATCGGTAAAGATACACCAGCTGGTATCTACCTTCGTGAAAACGGTGTGAAACCGCGTGACTTTAACTCTTACGGTTCTCGTCGTGGTAACCATGAAGCGATGATGCGCGGAACGTTCGCAAACATCCGTATCCGTAACCAAGTTGCTCCAGGTACAGAAGGTGGATTCACAACTTACTGGCCAACAGGCGATGTAATGGCTATCTATGATGCTTGTATGAAATATAAAGCTGATGGAACAGGTCTTGCAGTCATCGCTGGTAAAGACTATGGTATGGGAAGCTCTCGTGACTGGGCTGCGAAAGGTACTAACCTTCTTGGCATCAAAACAGTCATCGCTGAAAGCTTTGAACGTATTCACCGTTCTAACCTTGCATTGATGGGTGTTCTTCCACTTCAATTCAAAGAAGGCGAAAACGCTGAAACGCTTGGATTGACTGGTAAAGAAGCGATCGCAGTTAAAATCGACGAAACAGTTAAACCTCGTGATATCGTAACAGTTACAGCTACTGATGAAGCTGGAAACGTAAAAGAATTTGATGTGCTTGTTCGTTTCGATTCCGAAATCGAAATCGACTACTACCGTCACGGTGGTATCCTTCAAATGGTATTACGTAATAAATTAAAAGGCTAATTTCAGCTTTTAGGAAGCGGTAAACCTACTTGTCAGGTTTACCGCTTTTTTTGTGTCAAGTTTTTGAAACAAAGCGATATCATGATATGATTTGAAGGAATTACACTTTTCCGGATGTCCTTTTATTGTTAAGATGGAATAGGGAAGTTGTTCTATTTCTGGAAAAGAACTAATATTTTTATTGTAATGGGACTAGGAGGACGAGTATGCTTAAAAAAATTATTGCTTCGGTGGCCTTACTGTCACTTATTACGGTAGCGATCGTGCAGGCAATGGATAATGAACCGAAGGGAAATGACGAAAAAGATGCTTTGGGCGGATTGGAAATTGGAGCTAAAGCACCGAATTTCTCCCTGAAAACTTTGGATGGGAAACAAGTTGAATTATCTGATTATAAGGGGAAAAAGGTAATGCTGAATTTTTGGGCAACGTGGTGTCCGCCTTGCAAGAAGGAAATGCCGGATATGGAGAAATATGCACAGCAAGCTGGTGATGATGTGGTCGTTCTAGCCGTCAATATTGACCCCGAAAACGATGTACAAGCATTTGTAGAGGATAATGGAATTACTTTTACAATTCCTCTGGACAGTCAAAGTGCAAAGAATCCAGTGAATGAGCGTTACAGGATTCTTAGCATTCCAACAACTTACTTCATCGACAAAGAAGGCATTATCAGGAATAAGGTAATTTCAGCCATGCAACTTAAAGATATGGAACGAAATATAAATAGCATGCAGTAAGAGAAACTTTATGAAGTACCATCAGAATGGAAGAAATTAGCGTCACTTGGCATAGACGGCGGTAAGGGAGCAAACGTTTTTTCAGAACAAAAAGGTGGGTCAATTGGCTTTTAACCGTAATTATACTACAGTTGGACGGGACCTTTATGAGGTTCCGTTTTATCGTATGTTAACAAAGTTGTCAAAATTTAATGAAAAAATCTAAAAATTTAAAAAATTACGGTTGTTGTTTATGAAAAAAGGGTTAAAGTATAAAGAGTGGAGAAATGGAACTTAATCGGATTTTAAAATCTGATAATTATGACAATTTTAAGGACGTAAACCATATAGTCATAATTTTACGTTAATTTGGCAATACTGAATAGTATATTAAAATAAGTAGGTGAAAAGCATGAAAAAAAGAAAAAGGACATTTGAAGAATTAATAAAAGAAAACAAAAAGGAATTATTGATGGACGTTAAACAAATGGAGAGAATTGAGGAACGT
Organism: Peribacillus sp. NPDC056705; assembly: GCF_043656335.1. Classification (NCBI taxonomy): domain Bacteria; kingdom Bacillati; phylum Bacillota; class Bacilli; order Caryophanales; family Bacillaceae; genus Peribacillus; species Peribacillus sp. NPDC056705. The sequence continues at coordinate 46,190 of NZ_JBHTYI010000021.1, forward strand.
CTTGAAAAAAAACATATGCAAAAGGCTGAATAAGTTTTGCAAGATATATTAAAAAGAGCCAGTGCCATGAAGGTCCCTTCAAAGTGCTGGCTCTTTTTTCATGGCTTTTTCAAAAACTGGCATTCATGAATTTCCTCTTTTTTATCCATGATAAGAGAAGGAGGCGATAGAATGGGTAATCCAAAAAAAGATTCCAAACACTTTAGACCGAGCCATCTAGGGACACAACCAATAGCAGCGGGTGGGAATAACGGTAAGAAAATGCAGGACAAATCCGGGAAACATCCTCAGGTCATTCAAACTAAAGGCGAATAATCAAGTTATACTAAAGTGATCGTAATAATATTATGTAAATAAAAAATCATGAGGTGAAAATAATGGGCTCATATAAACACAATCAGGATAACCGTTTGGATAATGTTGAAAAAATTCAGGATGCAATTCAAAATACAGAAGAAAACATAACCGCTGCAAATGAAACGTTATCATTTTCTTCAGGTGTGGAGAAACAGGCAATTGAGGCCAAAAATGAACGAAGAAGAAAGAGCATTGAAGGAATGAAGGAAGAAATGCAAGATGAGCAAGAAGCACGGGAAAGCGGTTATAGTAACGATAATATGTAAACAACTAAGTAAAGGGGAGAAAGAGGCGCAAAATCTTTCTCCTCTTTATTTTTAGTTTTTCATGGCAGGGAAGCAGTCAATCAAGACAGCTTAAATGAAAATTGCACATTTGTTATGGTAGAATGTTTATTGCAATAGAAATGAAAGTGGGGAAACAAAATGTTCATAGCTGAAAACGAAATTGAAGTGCGGTATGCAGAGACAGATCAAATGGGTGTTGTTTACCATGCGAATTATTTGATATGGATGGAACTGGGCAGGACAAAGTTGATAAATGATTTAGGATTTCATTATGCTGATATGGAAGCGGATGGCATCATCTCACCTGTTATGGATATTCAGGCTTCGTATAAAACCCCGGTTAGATATGGTGATAAGGTAAAAGTTAAAACCTGGATTGAAAAGTATGACGGCTTACGGGTCATTTATGGGTATGAGATCGTTAATGGGAAAAATGAAGTGGCGGCTACAGGTCATTCTTCTCACGTATGCGTTAAAAAGGAGAGCTTCCGCCCGATATCCATTAAACGCATGTATCCTGAATGGCATGAGGCCTATGAGAAAAATAAAAAGCAGGATGAATTGGATTAATAATATTTATTGAGGTGATCAAGAAATGGCTTTTGGGATTAAACGGGGAGACGTAGTAGCCTGGAAGCAGAAAATAGATCAAGGTCAAATAGCTTTTTTAACTCATTATTGGTTGGATGACCGATTTCCTGGTTGTAAGACGGTTACTAAAGTGGGATGCAAAGATTTACTGCGTTTATCGGAGTGGGGTAAGAAATACGGGCTAAAAAAAGAATGGATTCACCACAGGAAGGATGGCTATTCTCATTTCGATCTTTTAGGGGACAAGCAAGCGGAAATTTTAAGGGCGGAAAATATAAAAGAGCGCCTGCTCGATTGAACAAGAAAAAACAGCAGTTAACACCGCTGCTTTATTGTCAGGCACTTTTTTCATAGTGGAATTCTGGTTCAGTCAGTTTTTCATTAAAAGTAATGAGTAAATCATGATCATCAAAGTACCATAAATCTTTTTCTTCTACATAAAAATTAATTTCATTCATAGTTGTTACTGCTGCTGCTGTTTCAGGTTCTTCTTGCATGATACCTAATGAAAAGCCGCTTTGGACGGTACTATGCCCGCCATATCTTACATAAAAGCGCAAATGAGAGCCTTCTTGAAGCCCCAGCTCATCGATATACCACTTGGCTGCTTGATCGGAAATGGTCAGTTTCATACTAATTCTCCTTCCTAGAGGTTCGTTATTAAAGTATAAAGTAATTATGAAGTAGATGCGAATAATGTGCGTTTCAGAAAGGAAACAACCATGGATATTATATATAATATTTGTTTCATAACTCGAAAAAGATCCAACGAAGTTGAAGTGTTGATGCTATTTCGCCAAAAGAATCCGAATAGGCATAAATGGAATGGTATAGGTGGGAAAATAGAGCAAGGTGAAACCATCGATGAATCGATGGAACGGGAAATTCTTGAAGAAACTGGATTGAAGGTAAAGGGGATGGCCTTTCGAGGGATCGTGACATGGAATCAAACGGGCGGAATGTATGTTTACCGAGCTGAAGATGCTGGGGGCGGACTATCTGCCTGTGATGAAGGGGAACTTGCCTGGAAGCCATTTAAATGGGTTTTGGAGTCAAATGAAGTTGTGTCCAACATAAAGCATTATCTAAAAGATATATTACAGGATGAACCATCACTAGAATTTGCCTGTACCTATGAAAATGAACACTTAATATCAGTCAAAAAGAAGCCATTGCCTGATTTTGCAAAAGAATTGATCTTTACCAATTGAAACCGCCCAAGTGCGGTTTTTTGCCTATTTTGATTCCTGGAATATCCGGGGAATTGGTATAGGGTAAGCAAAATACAGGAAATTTTAAAGCTAAAAGCAAAATACCATCTGGAGATGCTGATTTGTGGAAACGGAGCTGTAAAAGGGAGTACGGAGATGGGGCCCCTTTCATTTTTAGTTCATATAGGACATGTATGGGTATGAGATGTTTCGATCAGCTCAAACTGATGGTTAATTACATTATAAAAGATAGCGGCAAGTTTCCTTAGAAGGACTGAAAAGGAAATATTTATGCGGTGAAATTGGGTATTGCTCAGTTTCAAGATCAATGGGCAGGATGGAGCGCCTTTTAAGATATACTCCGAAAGGCCGTTTCGCACACATATGAGTACGTACAAAAATAGCTGCAGATTCCTCTGCAGCTATTTTGTATTTTCTTTTGCTTCCGCTTCGGCAAGCTTTCTCAGCAAGACGGGTGTAGGCATATGCATGATTTGCTCTAAAGGCAAATTTAGTGACTTGGATAACTTTAATGCGGTTTCCGGTGATATTTGCAATGGCTTCATGGCACTTTCTCCTAACGATATTTAATAGTTAGTTCCAGTGTAGCCTCTGTTCTACAATTATTCAATCCTTACTTGACCATTCATCCATTACTTCCGTTAAGCAATGGATAGAAAGCGGTCAATATGTCAAAATGTAGATCGCAACGAGCGCTGAACAATCACTTTGTTCCAAAACATTGGCTGAAGAGGGGCAGAATCATATGCAGATCTTAACGGAAAAGATACAAACCTTGTTATCTTCATGAAAAATGTTGATGAAAATCGCGTTTTATTAAACCAATTTTTCCTAAGCATTACCGAGTTTGTTAAGCTTGTACAGGGAATAGACTACCAGGCAAATTTACTATCATTGAACTCAGCCATCAAGGCACCACGGGCAGGCGAACATGATGGATTTGTTTCAAATGAGGTCAGGAAACTTGCAGAACAGACTAAAAAATCGATAGCTGAAATAGATGCAATCGTGCAAACATCAAATGAATATATGAAAGATTTTGTTGATTCCATCCCAAGGGTCAATGAAGCGGTACAAGCAGGAGAGAAAGAATTGGAGTCAACAGAAAATATTTTTAATGAAATGATCGGGGTTATCAAAGGGAATATGACCGATTCTGCAGAAAAGGAAATGGAAATTCAGGGATTAGTGTCAAACATCCAGGAAATCGGAAACGATACTGAAAAGGTTTCAAGGCATGCCGGTATCCTGAATCCTGAATAACACGGCTAATGAATTGCAGAATGGAAAATAGGCCCATGCATAAGGGCCTATTTTCACTTTGATCTTACAACCACTTTACCTTCGGTTCAGTTTTATCGATAATTCGCTTGATGTTAGCTCGATGCCGGTAAAAAATGAAGATCGTTATTAAACTGATTACAATAATGAGCGCCGGATCATCAATATGGAAAACTAAACTGTAGATGAGAGCAAGAAGACAAGCAATCATGGATGAAAGCGAGACATATTTGGATATGTATAAGGATATAAAGAAAATGATGACGGCAAAGACAAAAAACCATGGTTCATAAGCAAGAATGACACCAGCAGAAGTTGCCACCGCTTTTCCGCCCCGAAAATTTGCAAAAATGGGAAACATATGACCGATGACCGCAATAACTCCGGCTAGCAATAAATGCATGTCCACGCCTAGCATATACGGCAGATAAGTTGCTAGGGTACCCTTAAGTATATCCATAATAGTAACGGTTAGCCCTGCCTTGACACCAAGTGTCCTGAAGGTATTTGTCCCGCCCAGATTTTTACTGCCATGCTCCCGGATGTCGATTTTGTAAAATGTTTTACCAATTATTAAACCGGAAGGAATCGAGCCGATCAGGTAGGCAGCCAGTATAGTGATAAATGTAAGCATTCTATTACCCTTTCTTTTAAGAAAAATCTTCTTTTTTTATCACGTTTAAGGGTCGATTAATCCCTTTTTCAAAATAAACGTGTAGAAATAGCTAAAAACAGCCTTAAAATCCCTGTTAAGCTTCTCTTATTGTAACATTTTCGTGACAAAATGGTACGGTTGTCCAAAAAAAATCCACTAAAAAAATGAATTTTCCTTGATGAACTTACATCTTTTGATATACGTTAAGTTCATGAAGGGTGAAAGGTTTAGCCTTCCTTATTTTCGTCAATATAAATGAAGGATGCCTCTTTGTATAAATTGTTACAATACGTGGTAGTCTGTATGAACATAAGAAAGTTAAGTGAGTCATGCCTTTTCGAAACTTTTTCTTTCTTGTATAATGGTTTTTCTTAATAATGGTAATAAACAGCTTTTGTCTGTAGATACCTTTGTTAGGAATACTCTTTAGTCAAATATTACATTTTATTATAAAGGGGATTGAAAAAAATGATAGAAAATCCAAGCAGGGAAGAAATGGGAAAGATGTTGAAAAAATCGAAGCGCATCGCTGTCGTTGGCTTATCTAATAACCCTGAGCGTACTTCTTATATGGTATCAAAGGCCATGCAGGAAAGCGGATATGAAATCATCCCGGTAAACCCTGCTATCTCTGAAGTGCTGGGTGTCAAGGCAGTTAAAGCTCTGAAAGATATTGAAGGTCACGTCGATATCGTCAATGTTTTCCGCCGTTCAGAGTTCCTTCCGGAGATAGCCAAGGAATTTGCAGAAATCGATGCAGATATCTTTTGGGCGCAGCTTGGGGTGGAAAATGAAGAAGCCTATAATTTTTTGAAAGAAAAAGGATATACTGTCATCATGAATCGATGCATAAAAGTCGAACACGCCCTTACCAAGTAATATGAAGAGCGGAACTTCCGCTCTTTTTTTAGGCATCGCTGTATCTCAATCGGAGAAAAAACTAAAAGGCAGCCATAGCGGGCACCGAGCGATCGGGAAATTTGGGCCATTAAAGCTAAATTTGATTAAAATAATAAAAGTATATTTGCCAAATGAAAATTTACCGCTACAATTAGAATGGTAGCTATGATACGTTTTGTTCCACACAAATGTGCAAACGCTAATAAAAAGGATAAAAAAATAGAACACTTGTTCTTTGTTCGGGAAAGTATTATACTTTTTATATGATATTAACGTATTAATGAATTTGTTAAGCTAGTGAGTCATTTCATTGCAGTATGATTTGGCCCGGAAATTGTGTTTAGTAAGGAAAGGGGAATTTCTGTGGCAAAGAAAGTAAAAACAATCGAGTACAATGATGATGCAATTCAGGTACTGGAAGGACTCGAAGCGGTCAGAAAACGTCCCGGTATGTATATCGGCAGTACTGATGCACGCGGACTTCATCATTTAGTGTACGAGATTGTAGATAACTCCGTAGATGAGGCTTTAGCTGGATATGGAGACCAAATTAGTGTGAAAATACATAAAGATAACAGTGTAAGTGTGTCGGATAAAGGGCGCGGAATGCCTATTGGCATGCATAAATTAGGTAAGCCGACGCCTGAAGTCATTTTGACGATTCTTCATGCTGGAGGGAAATTTGGACAAGGCGGATATAAAACGAGTGGAGGCCTTCATGGAGTAGGTGCTTCGGTCGTTAACGCGTTGTCTGAATGGCTTGTCGTGACCATCAAACGGGACGGGTTCATTTACGAACAACGTTTTTTCAATGGCGGAAAGCCAGAGACCACACTGGAGAAAATCGGTAAAACGAATCAAGCTGGGACCAAAATCCACTTCAAGCCCGATCCAAAAATATTTTCGGTGACGACTTTTAATTATGATATCTTATGTGAACGTCTTCGCGAATCGGCTTTTCTTTTAAAAGGCATGAAGATAGAATTGACGGATGAGCGTAACGACCATAATGAAATTTTTCACTATGAAAATGGAATTGAAGCGTTTGTTGATTATTTAAATGAAGAAAAAGAGACCCTTCATAGTGTAGTCAGCTTGGAAGGGGAACAAAATGGGATAGAGGTCGAACTCGCCTTTCAATTCAATGATGGTTATTCAGAAAATATTTTAAGCTTTGTAAATAACGTTCGTACAAAAGACGGAGGCACCCATGAGATTGGTGCAAAAACGGCCATGACAAGGGCATTTAATGATTATGCCAGAAAAATGGGGCTCTTAAAGGAAAAAGATAAAAACCTCGAAGGTACCGATATACGTGAAGGCTTGTCTTCAATCATTTCAGTACGTATCCCTGAAGAACTTCTTCAATTCGAAGGACAAACCAAGAGCAAGCTTGGAACCAGTGAAGCCCGTTCTGCAGTCGATTCCATCGTATCAGAGCACTTAGCCTACTTTTTTGAAGAAGATCCGACAACGAGTACCCTATTGGTTAAAAAAGCGATTAAAGCGTTCCAAGCAAGGGAAGCTGCACGCAAAGCTCGTGAGGACGCAAGAAGCGGGAAGAAACGGAAGAAATCCGATGCAATCCTTTCTGGGAAATTAACACCAGCTCAATCGAAGAATCCCGAACGGAATGAATTGTATCTTGTGGAAGGGGACTCTGCTGGGGGATCCGCTAAGCAAGGCCGGGATCGCCGTTTTCAAGCAGTACTGCCATTACGGGGTAAAGTTATCAATACGGAAAAGGCGAAACTAGCCGATATTTTTAAAAACGAGGAAATAAATACGATCATCCATGCCATCGGCGGAGGTGTCGGGGCGGAGTTCAACACGCCGGACACTAACTATGATAAAGTGATCATCATGACTGATGCCGATACGGATGGTGCCCATATCCAAGTGCTGCTGCTGACTTTCTTTTATCGCTATATGAAGCCGTTAATAGAGTCAGGGAAGGTTTACATTGCCTTGCCCCCTTTATATAAAGTGAGCAAAGGGACCGGGAAGAAAGAAGTAATTGAATATGCATGGAGTGACGAAGAACTTCAGGGAGCGATAGACAAGGTGGGGAAAGGCTATATGATTCAGCGCTATAAAGGGCTGGGTGAGATGAATGCCGACCAATTATGGGATACCACCATGAACCCGGAAACAAGGACATTGATACGTGTGAAGATCGATGATGGTGCCCGTGCAGAAAGACGTGTGACAACGTTGATGGGAGATAAGGTTGAACCGCGTCGTAAGTGGATTGAAGCCAATGTCGCTTTTGGTCTCGAAGAGGAATCGAATATTTTAGATAATGAAAATATGTCGATTGAAGAGGAGGTCATTAACGATGGTATTTGAAGAAACGTTTCGAGATTTGCCGCTTGAAGAGGTAATTGGTGACCGCTTCGGGCGTTATAGTAAATATATTATCCAAGACCGGGCACTTCCGGATGCTAGGGACGGTTTAAAACCGGTGCAGCGCAGGATATTGTATGCGATGCATGTCGAAGGAAATACTCAGGAAAAAGGATTCAGGAAATCCGCAAAAACGGTCGGTAATGTAATTGGTAACTATCACCCTCACGGAGATTCGTCCGTTTATGAGGCAATGGTTCGGATGAGCCAAGACTGGAAGCTGCGGAAGGTCATGGTCCAAATGCACGGAAACAATGGCAGTATCGATGGTGATCCTCCTGCTGCGATGCGGTATACGGAAGCAAGGCTTTCATCGATTGCCTCCGAGATGCTGCGGGATATAGAAAAAAGGACGGTCGATTTCGTACCGAACTTTGATGATACATCTGAAGAGCCCATTGTATTACCTGCAATGTTCCCTAACCTGCTTGTAAACGGCTCTACAGGAATTTCAGCCGGCTATGCCACTGAAATCCCGCCACATCAACTTGGTGAAGTCATTGATGCTGCCATTATGCGAATCGATAAACCGGAAGCGACAGTCGCTGATTTAATGACGGTCATTAAAGGGCCGGATTTTCCTACTGGCGGTATCATTCAAGGAATTGAAGGCATTCGTAAGGCCTATGAAACAGGTAAAGGGAAAATAATCATTCGCGGGTTGGCGGAAGTGGAAACGATTCGGGGCGGCAAGCAGCAAATCGTCATCACTGAAATCCCATATGAAGTCAATAAAGCAAACCTTGTCAAGAAGATGGATGAGTTCCGTCTAGACCGGAAAGTGGAAGGCATTGCCGAAGTAAGGGATGAAACCGACCGTACAGGACTGCGCATTGTCATTGAACTGAAAAAAGAAGCAGATGCAAATGGAGTCCTGCATTATTTATACAAAAATTCCGATCTCCAAATCGCTTACAATTTCAATATGGTTGCGATTTATAAAAAACGTCCAACATTGATGAGCCTGCCTAAAATGCTCGATGCATATATCGAACACCGTAAAGAGGTAATCGTGAACCGTTCACGTTATGAGTTGCAAAAGGCACATGACAGGGCACATATCGTCGATGGTTTAGTGAAGGCTTTATCCATATTAGATGAGGTCATCGCTGTCATCCGGGCATCTAAAGACAAACGGAATGCTAAAGATAACCTCATTGCTAAATTCGCTTTTACAGAAGCGCAAGCTGAAGCCATTGTCTCCTTGCAGTTATATAGGCTGACAAATACGGATATTACAGCACTTGAAGCAGAGGCAGCGGAATTGAAGAACAAAATAGAGGAATTGACAAAGATTCTTGGCAGTGAAAGAGTTCTTCTTCAAGTAATTAAAAAAGAACTTAGATTCATTAAAAAGGGCTTTGATGACGGACGGCGTTCCAAAATCGAAAAAGAAATTGAAGAAATCAAAATCAATCTTGAAGTCTTGATTGCTAGTGAAGACGTGATGGTTACCGTGACGAAAGAAGGCTATGTCAAACGGACATCGTTACGATCATATGCAGCATCAGGAGGTCTTGATTTTGGCATGAAGGATTCCGATCGCCTGCTCCAGAGGCTGGAGATGAATACAACAGATGTCCTGTTGCTGTTCACATCCAAAGGGAACTACCTATACTGTCCAGTTCATCAGCTTCCTGATATTCGCTGGAAGGAAACCGGTCAGCATATCGCGAACATCATTCCAATCGACAGGGAAGAACAAATCATAAAAGCTATTCCAATCAAAGATTTTACCATGCCGGAATTCTTAGTGTTCATTACGAAAAATGGTATGGTGAAAAAGACAGAATTAGCTTCTTATAAAGCCCAGCGTCATTCAAAACCGCTGGTTGGTGTCAATTTAAAAGGTGACGATGAACTGGTAGATGTCCACCATACCGATGGCCAGGCTGACCTTTTCCTAGTTACTCATAACGGATACGGTTTATGGTTTGATGAAGAAGAAGTAAGTGTTGTCGGTGTCCGGGCGGCGGGAGTCAAAGGGATTAATTTGAAAGAAGATGATTATGTCATTGGCGGAAAGGTTTTGGCCAAGGATAGTAAAGAATCGATCTTTATCGTTACACAGCGCGGGGCCATAAAGAAAATGAAATTAACCGAGTTTGAAAAAACGAGCCGGGCAAAACGCGGTGTCGTGGTCTTGAGGGAATTGAAATCGAATCCTCATAGGGTCATTGGTTTCGATATCATTAACAAAACCGACAGTCTATTCATTCTTTCTGAAAAGGGAACCATTGAAACGATTCATGCCGCTTCATTAAAAAATCATGATCGGTATACGAATGGGTCATTTGTTTTTGATGAAACGGTTAGTGGGAAAGCGAAAGAATTATGGAAAATATCATTGGAAGATGACTCCGCCATAGAGCAGTGAATCATTTTTTGAACGGGATGCTGATCTTATCAGCATCCCGTTTATTTTCCTTTAAATGACTAGTCATATCCTTCCAGAAAATAATCCGCACCTGCCCCGCACTACAAGTTGATTTCTTTTACGAAGTTAATCAATCAATTCAAAAATGACTTATTGAGTCAAATTTAAATTCTAGTATTATGAACCGAATATTATTAAGAGGACAGCAAATAATTCAATTTTGAATTTTACCATTCATAGAACCCATGAAACATAACGATTTATTTTTGGCACACTCCTTGCATATTGTTTAGTATGACTTCTTTATTTTTTGAATGAAGAAAGGGGAGGACCAATGGATAGACCTTGGAAAAAGCATATCCCGCAAGGAAATCCAATTGAGATTGATATTCCTGAAATGTCTTTGACAGAACTATTTTATCAATCAGTCGAACAATATTCGAATAAAACAGCGGTTACGTACATGGAGCAGAGGTATACATATTCAGAGTTGGGGAAGTTAGTGAAAAGATGTGCACGCGTGCTTGCTGATGAGGGTGTTGGAAAGGGAGATCGTGTGGCTCTTATGCTTCCCAATTGTCCCCAATATCCAATTGGTTTTTTTGGAACCCTTTTGATTGGAGCCATTGTTGTCCAAGTCAATCCAATGTATAAGGCGAACGAATTAATACATGTCCTGAAAGATTCAGGTGCAAGGCACATCATTGTCCTCGACGATTTATTGCCAATAGTTGAAGCCATTATAGCTGAAACCGATGTTGAAAAGGTGCTGAGCGTGTCTCTGGAAATGGGCAAATGTGAAATGACAGAAAAGCTACTATCTGTAACAGAGGCGGATTTCACTGTGGAGATTGAACCTGCCGAAGATGTCGCCGTTCTCCAATATACAGGAGGAACGACAGGGCGTTCTAAAGGGGCGATGCTAACCCATCGTAATATTGTTGCCAATACGCTGCAGAGTGCAGCCACTTCAAGAATCAATACTCAAAAGGGGAAGGAAAGGGTACTTGGCGTTTCCCCATTATTTCATGTTTACGGCATGACTTCAGGAATGAACCTGACGTTTTATAATGGCGGGGAATTAATTCTTGTATCACGGTTTCAGGTGACGGAGATCGTCGATATCATCAATAATCTTAAACCGACTATTTTTCCAGGGGTACCGACGATGTATATTGCGTTATTACAATATTACCAGTCCCATCCATTTAATTTGGATACATTGAGATCTTGCGTTTCGGGTTCGTCACCATTGCCATTGAATGTACTGTCAAGATTCAACGAATTGAGTGGAACAAAGATTGCAGAGGGCTATGGCCTGTCTGAGGCGTCACCAGTCACGCACCGGAATCCAGTTAGCGGCCTGCAAAAATCCGGAAGTATCGGGATTCCTATACAAAATACCGATGCTGCCATCGTTGACAGTATTACAGGGGAGCCTGCCCTTTTGGTTGATACACCAGGTGAATTGGTCATAAAGGGCCCACAGGTAATGAAAGGCTATTGGGGCATGCCGGAAGAGACGCGGCAGACGATTCAAAACGGATGGCTGCATACCGGTGATATTGCCAAGATGGATGAAGATGGCTTCTTTTACATTGTGGGACGGAAGAAAGAAATGATCATCGCTGGCGGTTTCAATATTTACCCAATTGAAATTGAAGATATACTATACAGCCATCCTAAGATTCTGGAAGCTGCCGTCTTTGGCGTTCCCGATCAATATCGCGGTGAAACGGTACAAGCTGCGGTAGTTCTAAAACCAAATGAAAGAATAACTGAAAACGAATTGAAGGATTATTGCCGAAAGCAGCTCGCTGCCTTTAAAGTCCCAAAAGCAATCACATTTGAAAGAGAACTTCCGAAGACGGCGGTCGGTAAAATCTTAAAACGCAAACTTCAAGAAAAACATGTCGCTTATTCGGATAAAATATGAAAGCGTTAACAATAATTCGCAGATAAAGGGGAATGCAAATGGACTTTCGCTTAGATGAAGACATCTTGCTATTAAAAGAAAATATACGCCAGTTTATAGAAGAGCAAATCGATCCATTTTCCATGCAGATAGAGGATGAAGATCATATCCCGGAATCCATAATAAATTTATCGAAGGAAATCGGTCTATTCGGACTTAGTATCCCGGAAAGGTATGGCGGGCTCGGAATCGGGATGGTGGGAAAATGTGCTTTATATGAGGAAATCGGCAAAACCCATAATGGATATACCACTCTGATAGGGGCCCATACCGGTATAGGGACGGTGGGGATAGTTGAAATGGGCAATGCAATGCAAAAGGAAAAGTATCTACCAGATATGGCAAGCGGTAATAGAATTGGCGCATTTGCTTTAACTGAGCCTGCAGCTGGGTCCCATGCAACGAATCTCAAAATGACGGCTGTCAAAAATGGTGATAAATATATTCTAAATGGGACCAAGCATTATATAACGAATGCAGATGTAGCTGATATTTTTACAGTTATGGCTGTAACGGACAAAGATAAAGGGGCGAAAGGAATCACCTCATTCATAGTAGAAAAGGATTTTCCGGGTTTTAGAGTTGGCAGCCTGGAAAGGAAGATGGGTCTTCGAGGCTCACATTCGGCCGAATTGGTTTTTGAAGATTGCGAGGTTCCTGCCGAAAATGTACTTGGGGACGTTGGCCAAGGGTATGTAAATGCATTGAAAATCCTTGCGAATGGCCGCGCAGGCCTTGCGGCCCGTAATTTGGGGTCCTGCCAATACCTGCTCGACCTATCTGCTAAATATGCCACAGAACGTGAACAATTCAATGTCCCGATCATTGATCATCAGGCCGTATCCCACATGATTGCCGAGATGGCAATGGAAATAGAGGCACTTCGCTCCTTCACATACCGGGTTGCATGGATGGTCGATCAGCAAGAAAAAATCATTAAAGAAGCGGCAATGCTTAAGTTGTATGGTTCGGAAGTATATAATCGTGTCGCTGATAAGGCCGTTCAGATTCATGGCGGGATGGGATACATGAAGGATTATCCGATTGAACGTTTCTATCGGGATGCCCGAATCACTAGAATATATGAAGGCACATCCGAAATCCAAAAAAATATCATCACCGGACAATTGAAGAGAAAATATCAAAACTAATCTAATTGGAAAGCGGAGGGGTTAAGATGGATTTACGACTATCGGATGAACAAAAAATGGTGCAAAAAACAATACGCAAGTTCGTGGAAAATGAATTGATTCCCTTGGAAAATGAAGTGCTTCGCAATGAAATGGCAGGAAAACCTAGTTTACCAGAGGGGACATTGAAAGATTTACAGGAAAAAGCAAAAAATGCTGGGTTTTGGGGCATCAATACCCCGGAGGAATATGGCGGTGCAGACCTAGGGCAGCTTATGATGGCAATTGTCTTGATGGAAGTATCAAAAACATTTGTACCATTCAGCTTTGGAGGTTCGGCTGATAACATACTTTATTATGCAAATGAAGAACAGAAACAGAAATATCTGATCCCTACGATTAACGGTGAGAAAAAGTCCTGTTTTGCCATGACGGAGCCGGGGGCTGGGTCCGATACGCGAAATATTAAAATGACGGCAGTAAAAGAAGGGAATGAATGGGTGCTTAACGGTGAAAAAACTTTCATTACCGGAGGAAATGATGCCGATTTTGTCATGGTCATTGCTATAACCGACAAAGAACGTCATCAAGCAACCGGAACGGAAGGGGTAACCTGTTTCATTGTAGACCGTGATATGGGCTGGAGATCAGAGTATATCAATACGATGGGAGAATGGGGACCGGCCGGTTTAGTTTTTGATAATGTCAGGGTACCCGAAGAAAACATCTTAGGGGAAGTGCATGGCGGTTATCAACTAGGCTTGGAATGGATTGGGTTTGCAAGATGGATCGTTGGCGCACGCGCTGTCGGTTCTGCAGAAAGATTGCTGCAAATGGCTATAGAATACGCTAAAGAACGAGTCACATTCGGTAAACCGATCGCGGAGCGCCAGGCCATTCAATGGCAGATAGCTGATTCGGCCGTAGAGATCGAAGCTGCAAGATGGCTCGTATTGAATGCGGCTTTTACACTTGATAATGGGGAAGACAATCGCCATTTAGCTTCAATGGCTAAACTTTATGGAGCCAATATGGGGAATCGGGTCGTTGATCGCGTATTGCAGATACACGGAGGCATGGGCTATACGAAGGAGCTACCCATCGAGCGTTGGTACCGTGAGGCCAGGCTTTGGAGGATTTATGATGGTACGGATGAAATACAGCGTATGATCATTTCCCGAAATTTGATTAAGGGGCATGTTAAATTAGGACAATTCTTATAATAGATTGGGAGGAAACGATTATGACAGGGAGATTTTCAGGCAAAACGGCTTTAGTTACAGGTGGAAGCAGGGGGATTGGCCGGGCGATCGTCGAACTATTTGCCAGTGAAGGCGCAAACGTGGCGATTATCGATATCAACGAAGAGGTTTTGACATCAACTGGAAATGAATTAAGGGATAAGGGTTATACCATTTTTACCAAAGTGGCCAATGTGGTCAATTCCGAAGAGATGGATGCATCAATAAAAGCAATAGCCGATACATTCGGATCGCTTGATATTCTCGTGAATAATGCTGGGGTCATCCGGGATAATCTACTTTTCAAAATGACCGATTCAGATTGGCAGACGGTAATGGATGTGCATTTAAAAGGTACTTTCAATGCAGTACGTGCCGCCCAGAAGCATATGGTTGCAAATAAATACGGAAGAATCATCAATATATCATCCACTTCGGCCCTAGGTAACCGCGGTCAGGCTAATTATTCAGCTGCTAAAGCCGGGCTTCAGGGGTTAACAAAAACACTGGCGATTGAACTTGGCAAATATGGGATAACGGCTAATTCGGTCGCACCAGGTTTTATCGAAACCGAAATGACGAAAGAAACAGCTAGGCGGGTGGGAGTGAGTTTTGAGCAATTCATCCAGGATAGGGCAAACAGCATTCCGGTTGCAAGAAGCGGTTTGCCAAGTGATATTGCTCATGCTGTTGCATTCTTTGCCGATGAAGCATCCTCATTCATTAGTGGGCAGGTTTTATATGTTGCGGGCGGTCCAAAAAATTAAGGGAGAAGGCGGGATGTTATGTTCAACGAATGTATTGGAAAACGATCCACCCCCGTTAAAAATATAGTTGAACGGGGAGCCGTTAAAAAATTCGCATTATCGATTGGTGATCCCCACCCGATTTTCATTGATGAAGAAATAGGCAGGCAATCAAGGTACGGAACGAATATAGCTCCACCAACTTTCCCAAGGGTCTTTGATTTTGGGACGATAGAAAGTTTAAATCTCCCGAATAAAGGATTGATTCATGGTGAGCAGATATATCGCTATAACAGGCCGCTGAAGGTAGGGGAAGAAATCACCTGTTATACGGAAGTGAAAAACTATTATGAGAAAAAAGGGAAACAAGGGGAAATGGGATTTCTAGCCTTTAAAAATTATGGGTCGGATGCGAATGGGGAACTTGTCTTCACTGCTGAACAGCTTGTCATTTTAAATGAAACGATCAGAAGGATGGTGATGATTAAGTGACGACATTAACGGAACTACATATTGGTGACTCGTTACATTCAATCGAGCTTCCGCCTGTAACGCGATTGGACCTCATTAAATATGCAGGCGCATCAGGTGATTTCAATCCCATTCATACCATTGATGAAGAAGCAAAGAATGCTGGTCTTCCCGGTATCATCGCACATGGAATGTGGACGATGGGAAACCTCGCAAAGCTTTTCAGTAATCTTTATGAAACTGGATTTATCGAAGAATACAAGATTCGCTTCAAAGGAATGGTTTTCTTGAATGATGTCATAACTCTTCATGCGGATCTAAAAGAAAGAAATGGGGATAGATATTTTTTCAATGTAGCGGCCACTAACCAATCAGGTAAGGAAGCGATCAGTGGAGAGGTTATTTTTAAGACTTACTGAGGGAAGGTAAAATTACTTCATCACTTCCAGTCTGTCTACAAAAAGGAGTTTGGAATGGTCTCATCCCGAACCATGAATTTAGAACAAGTTTTTTTACTGTTTATGAAACTTTCACTAGATTGAAGAAATTTGCGGCACTCCTGCCGAATAACTGGCTAGCCAAGACCCCACAGACGCTTGCTTTGATGAGGCTTGGCAGACAGTCGGCGGAAAGGGAGCGGATTTCTGAAATCAACTAGAATTTTTTTATAAAGAAAACTGTAGGCAAACTGACCTTCTGTTAATTTGTCTAAAGTCTGTAGTGATGAAAATTATTTCATCACTACTTTTTTTAGGAGCGAAATTCGACAATTTTAAAGGAGTTTCGAATTTTATCCAGAATTGTACTTAAAAAGAATTCTTTTTGCGGCGGTGAATAGTAATGAATCAAGTGAAACAGGATTCTCAGATAAATTTGCTCAAAGAGTGGACCTTTCCTGCACTGGTCGTGGATTCTGCAAATCGGATAAAGGATTGGGGCACCTATTTTAATCAGTCATTAAGAAAGAATGGTAATAAGACACTAACCGAACAATTCGATGAGTGGCAATTTCTAGATAATAAAAGGCTTGCAGCTGCAAGGCTGCATGATAAACGGTATTTATTTTTATTAATGAAACAAATGGGTACTGACAATAATCTATATATAGGCAGTGAAACAGAATTTTTGGACGAATTATTGATTGATGCTCATAAAACGGATAAATTGAATCGCGCTCTGGATGCCATTATCGAAAATTCCTATGATGGGATATACATCACCGATCAAGATGGAGTCACGCTTTATACCAATTCGGCAATTGAACGGATCACTGGCATACCAAAAGAGTATTATATCGGCAAATCGGTGGACCAATTGATAAAACGCGGCATCTTGAATGCTTCGGTGACGCATAAGGTAGTGAAGCTGAGACGAACGGTATCGGTCGTACAGGATAATTTTGCCGGAAAGGAAACATTGATTACTGGAAGTCCCGTTTTTAATGCCGAAGGGGAGATAGAGCAAGTCGTTACGAATATAAGGGATTTATCTGATTTAAATGAACTGATGCATGAGTTGACGAAAGTTAATGAGCTGAATAATCAATATAAGCAGGAAATTGAGAAACTGCGGAAGATAACAAGCAAGGATGGAGTCGTATTTGTCAGTGATAAAATGAAAATGATCTATGAGATTGCTGAAAGAATATCGGATATCGATGCGACCGTACTCATTCTGGGGGAAACGGGTGTTGGAAAGGATGTCCTTGCCCGCAATATTTATAATCGGAGCATCCGATCTAAAAAAGGGGACTTCATCAAAATAAATTGCGGAGCAATTCCCGCCGATTTATTGGAATCCGAGCTTTTTGGATATGAAGGAGGGGCATTTACCGGAGCCAATCAAAAAGGCAAACCAGGGATGTTTGAGCTGGCAGAGAGTGGGATCTTATTCTTGGATGAAGTCGGTGAGCTTCCCTTGCAACTTCAAGTGAAGCTGCTTCGGGCGCTTCAGGAAAGGGAGATTCAAAGAATCGGAGGTACAAAGCCAAAGAAAATCGATGTTCGGATAATAGCAGCCACGAACCGAAATTTATCGGAGATGGTCAAATCGGGTGATTTTCGCGAAGACCTCTTCTACAGGCTGAATGTCATTCCAATCACGATTCCTCCTTTAAGGGAAAGAAGAGAGGATATCTTGGCATTGATTGACTTATTTTTAACAAAGGCTAACGAACAATATAAATTCTCAAAAGAAATAGATTCGCGGCTGAAGGAATATTTTTATCAACATGATTGGCCAGGAAATGTCCGTGAATTGATTAATATAGTGGAGAGGCTCGTCGTGCTGACGGATAATCAAATATTATCGATTAACGACCTTCCGGAAGAATATCAGCCGGAAAACCGGAATCAGCCGGACCTCAATGCTACCCTAACTTTAAAAGAAGCGGTGGAAAGGGCCGAAAAGGAAATCTTGACGAAAGCGGCTCAAACCTACCAAACTACATATGAAATCGCAGAAGCCCTTGATTCCAGCCAGGCAACAATTGTGAGGAAACTTAAAAAATATCGATTAAAGGTCAGTGGAAAAGAATAAGTAAGTATGAACAGCACCTGCATTGTTGGACATTATTCAACAATGCAGGTGCTGTTTTTTTGCTGAAATTCCTAATTATATGTACGCGTTTTTGGGGGACTGGTTTTATTACTTTTTGGGTTTTTAGAAATTGGCTCTTTTCGTAAAGATTGTTGTTTTTAAAAACTAAACGATTTAAGGTTGATGGAGCGCAAGTGCGAGACTCCTGCGGGAGCAGAGGGACAGGTGAGACCCCACAGGCGTTTACGCCGAGGAGGCTCACCGCCCGCCCCGCGGAAAGCGAGCATCTGGAGGGGAAATCAACCACACCGCATTACTTGGTAAATAGCACCAAAGTATGCGGAAACAGCCTAGAAATTTATAGGTTGTAAAGTTGGTTTTTCACCTGCTATTGCGTGAATCCTTTTCATTTTATGTCTACAATTAATTCTTTTATTGATTCAGAAATGAATTTTTCAGTCAATAGTGAATGACGGACATCCCATATGGAATCGATACTTTTGATTTTTACAATTCAATAATGAATTCACTGACTGGTGAATAGCCTTATTGACGGTGATTTAATGTTTGGCACGGCACTTGCATTTATATAACAGGAATAACAGGTAACAGGAACAACAGGTAACAGGAAATTAATCTGCGAAATGATCCTCCTATAGAAGGTGCGAGGCGAAAGGGGTGAACGGACCAGAAATACGATGGGTAAACCGTTATTAAAGAGAGGATGGAATCATTGGCTATCCCTAAAAACAGCATATGCTTGTCAGCATACCACTTAATCCTTAAGTAGAGTCAATGAAACTATGATAATTTCTGATGATAACCAATTGAATTAAGTGGTCACCAAAAATGAAAGCGCTAACAACCGATCATTGGGCTTTTTGCGCTACACCCTAAGCTATATCTGTTGTTGAGAATATAGGGAAATAAAACTTGCTGTTCCTCTCCGGGAGGTTGAGCCTGTGGGGAAATAAGTGAAGGTGCTTTTCGTCGCAGATGTAAGCTTTCAAAATATGGACAGGATAGCGATACAGGGAAGGTACAGCAAAGTGAAACTCAATAATTTTTAAGGAGGAAGTAAATGGAGATTTTGATCCAGCAGCTTTTCAATGGTTTGACGATTGGCAGCGTATATAGTCTTGTTGCCCTGGGATTGACGTTAGTATATGGAATTTTGCATATCCCGAACTTTGCCCACGGTGCCCTATATATGTTGGGTGGATACATCACATTGTCAATGATGACATTATATGGGGTCAATTACTGGATTGCCATGTTCGTATCCATTATCGTTGTTGGTTTGTTGGGAGTCCTTTTGGAACGTTTCGTGTTCCGCCTGTTAAGGGAGGCACCTCCATTGCACGATAAGATTGCAGCAATCGGAATTCTCCTTTTTCTTGAAGCTTTTGCCCAATTTGTCTGGGGTGCCGACTTCCATACAATGACTTCCCCATACGGCCAAGTAGTCAATATCATGGGCCTGACATTCACGCTCCAGCGATTATTGATCATCGTGTCAGCTATCGCAGTGATGGTTTTACTTTACCTTTTCCTTAAGAAAACTTATGCCGGTTCAACGATAATAGCGATGTCCCAAAGCCGTGAAGGGGCGTCATTAGTAGGAATCAACATTAATAAAGTCGCGATGCTTACCTTCATGATATCGGGTGGATTGGCAGCGATCGCTTCATCCCTTGCATCACCGATTAACCTTGTCTTTCCAGGAATGGGGCATTTAGTCATCCTAAAAGCATTCGTCATTATCATCTTGGGAGGGATGGGGAGCATCCCGGGGGCGATTGTAGGTGGATATATCCTCGGTTTCAGTGAGAGCTTGGGCGCAACTTATATTTCAAATGACTATAAGGACATCATTGCATTCATTCTTTTAGTCGTAATATTAACCGTGAAACCAACAGGTCTTTTTGCCAAGGGGGAGAGGTAGCGTGAAGATATTAACGAAAAGAAATGGGATTATCGCACTTATCATCTTTGCTTTTTCATTCCCCTTTATCGCGCAAAACGACTATTATCTCCATATGCTGACACTTTCGTTCATCTGGGCGATAGCTGTATATGGAATCAATTTATTATCAGGCTATACTGGATATCTCTCGCTTGCACATGCTGGTTTTTTTGCGATTGGAGCATATTCACTAGGCCTTCTGACGGTAAAAACAGGAATGAATTTTTGGCTGGCACTTGTAGTGGCATGTTTAATCACATGTACAATTGGGTTTTTGATCGGCTTGATCGCCCTGAGGACAAAGGAACACTTTTTTGCGATTTATACCCTATGTGTGGGTTACATCATATACCTGGTCATCGATAAATGGGAGGGACTTACAGAGGGGGTTAGGGGATTGATCGGTATACCTGCTCCTGGAAATATAGGGCCGATCACCTTCGATACTGCAGCATCCCAATATTATCTAGTCCTCATTTTCCTGCTTGCAGTGATTTTAATTGTGTATCGAATTATACGCTCGTTGACAGGCAGGACGTATATGGCCATCAGGAACAGCGAGGACCTTGCTCAAACGATTGGTATATCCACAATGAAAAATAAATTAACGGCATTTGTCCTATCCACATTCTTTGCAGGATTGGCTGGTGCCTTGTATGCTTCATTCATTCGTTTCATTGGACCTGATATCGGATCAACTGCCATCATGTTCGATCTATTGATGTATTTATTGGTTGGTGGAATTGGGACACTCTCAGGCCCGTTGGTAGGAACATTATTGCTAGTAATCCTTTCGCAGAATTTGCAATTCCTTCAAGAATATCGAATGTTGATATTCGGGCCTTTGCTGACGGTGATCATTATCTTTTATCCGCGCGGAATCGCAGGTGCCTTTTTTGATTGGCAAAGAAAGCGAAAAGATAATGAGCTGTCCGGGGTGAGGAGCGAAATGCACATAAAAGCTGAGGAGGGATGAAATTGCTAATCGAAACGAGGAATTTGACAAAGCGATTTGGAGGATTGGCGGCTGTAAATAATGTGGATTTTACGATTGAGAAAGGTAGAATCAATGCAATAATCGGACCAAATGGTGCAGGGAAATCAACTTTTTTTAACTTGATCAGCGGCTTTCATCGGCCAACTTCTGGGACGGTCCTTTTTAAAGGGATTGATATCACCAAACTTCCTGCAAATGAAATAGCGGGGCTCGGAATTTCAAGAACCTTTCAAACGACAAGCCTTTTTGATCAATCGACCGTATTGGATAATGTCATTGTCGGGCATAGACTGCGAACCAAATCCAATCTGGTGGATGCCATTCTAAGAACGAAACGATTAAAACGGGAGGAAGCGGCATGTAGGGATAAGGCAATGGAGGTACTTGATATTGTTGGATTGACGGAATCGGCTGACAGAATGGTCTCCAGCATCTCCCAGGAGGAAAAGAAACGGACAGCCATTGCCCTTGCCCTTGCGACGGAACCGGAAATTATCTTTCTTGATGAACCTGCTGCGGGAATCAATCCGGATGAAACGGAAGGCTTGACAGAACTGATTAAAAAATTGAATCGATCGGGACTGACCGTTTGTTTAATCGAGCACAAAATGCATATGATCATGAACTTGGCAGATCACATCATGGTCCTTAATTACGGAGAAAAAATCGCCGAGGGCACACCTAAGGAAATCCGCGGAAATGAAGCGGTGATTAAAGCCTATTTGGGAGGTAGTGCCAGTGCTTAAGTTAACTGATGTCGTCGTGAATTATGGGAGTTTCACTGCGATAAATCATGTGAATATCGAAGTTGCCAAGGGAGAGATCGTTGTTTTGTTAGGAGCGAATGGGGCGGGAAAAAGCACGACTTTTCGTTCCATAAGCGGAATCAGTAAGCTGTCCAAGGGGGAAATTCATTTTCTGGGCATGCCGATAGGGGGCAGGGCCCCGGATAATAATGTTCGGGAAGGAATCGTCCAGTGTGCCGAAGGACGTAAACTGTTTCCACAGATGACTGTCTCGGAAAATTTGAGGATGGGTGCTTATGTGCACCGAAAGAAGAAAGCGGAGATTAAGGATTCCTTGGAATACGTCTATCACTTATTCCCGATTTTAAAAGAAAAACATCATGATGAAGCGGGAAGCCTGAGCGGAGGCCAACAGCAAATGCTCGCAATTGGAAGAGCCTTGATGTCAAAACCGAAATTGTTGATGCTTGATGAGCCTTCGGTGGGACTCGCTCCACTTATTGTCGAGCAAATGTTTCGGGTCATCGAAGAAATAAATCGCGAAGGAATCACGGTCTTGCTAGCTGAACAAAATGCGAATGCCGCTCTCGGCATTGCAGATAAAGGATATGTTTTTGAAAATGGGGAAATTGTCGTTCAAGGGACAGCAAGTGAGTTATTAGCAAATGATGAAGTAAGGAAAGCATATATTGGGGCCTGAAAAAATTGAATGGAGGGATCATTATGAAAAAACTGAAAGTATTACTTGTCTTTCTCTTGCTAATCATCACTGTTTTGACCGGCTGCAATAAAGGGGATAGCCCTGTGTCAAGCAGTGGCAGTAAAGGCAAAAGTGAAAATGTCGTTAACATCGGTTTTAGCGGTCCTTTAAGCGGGGCAGCAGCCTTATATGGGAAACGGACATTGAATGGTGTCGAAATGGCCGTGAATGAAATTAACGATGCTGGCGGGTTTGAAGTAGATGGTAAGAAATACACGCTGAATTTAGTATCGTTGGATGATAAATACTTACCTAATGAAACAGGGTCGAATGCTAAACGATTAATTCAGGAATATGATACGCCGATCATTTTCACGCCTCATAGCGGAGGTGTACTGGCACTTCAGGTTTTTAATGAACAAGAGGAATTCATCATTGGGGCATATACGAGTGAGCCGGCAGTGACCGAGAGCGGAAATTCCTTAACCGTTCGGATTCCACCGAATTACGAGGGGTATATCGAACCTTTTACAACATATGCAATGGAACATTTCGGCAAGAAAATTGCCGCTTTGCCAACATCTTCGCAATACGGTAAAGACTGGACCGAAGCTGTGCTTCCACATTGGGAAAAGCAAGGCGGAAAAGTCGTTTATAATTCCTCGATTGATTTCGCTAAAGAAACCGATTTCTTTACGATTGTCACCAATGCCTTGAAAAAAGATCCTGATGTGCTATTTATCGGTGGTGCTTCGGAACCTACGGCAAAAGTAGCGAAGCAAGCTCGGGAGCTAGGATTTAAGGGCGGTTTCATCATCATGGATCAAGCAAAGCTGGATCAAATGAAGCCGATTGCAGGATCATATGAAACATTGGAAGGCTCGATTGGCGTTCTGCCGCTGATGGAGTCGGATGAAGAAGCAGTGCCTGCTTTCGTTGAGAAATATCAAAAGAATTATAAGGAAGATCCAAGCTCCGAAGTAGGATTGAATTATATCGCCATGTATGCGTTTGTGGAAGCGATGAAATCTGCAGGCAGCGTTGATGATGCGAAAGCCATCCGTAAACATATGCAAGATGGACTTTCCAATATTGGGCCAGATCAAAAAATATACGATATTCCCTCGATTGATGAAAATGGGGGATTTGCATCAACGATTGTCGTCGGTGCAGTAGAAAAAGGGAAAGTAGTTCCTGTCCGTTAACTGGTTAAAGGGATGCATGTTCCGGATAGTATACCAGTTTAACATTTTGTTAAATATTTGTTCGTGTATCGTTCCTGATCATTGGGACGGTACACGTTTTTTTATTGTTGAAAAAATCTACACCTTAAAATAGTAGGCTCCTAAAGCGGCCATAGATTCATATTTTATTTAAAAAGGAGTTCGCCGGCATTGGGGTTTGAGGAAAGAAACATGATAATTAACAAATTTTACAAAATATCTTGTATCCGAGTAATGAAAACGCTATCATTGAATATAATAT
>NZ_JBHTYI010000022.1:0-68182 GCF_043656335.1 Peribacillus sp. NPDC056705
TCCCGCTGCTCCCGCAGGAGTCTCGCACTTGCGCTCCAATCAACGTTAAATCGTTTCGTTTTAAAAACAACAATCTTTACGAAAAGAGCCTAAAACAAAAATAGGTTTTCCTTCTTGGTACGGTTTTATGAAATCAACGGGAACTTTTTTGAGGGTTTGTGAAATTTGAACTTTCATTTCCACTCCAGGCACTCGCTTTCCGAGGGCGGCCCGGGAGCCTCCACAGCGCTCTTAACGCCTGTGGGGTCTCCCTTGGACGAGTTTCCCGCAGGAGTCTCGCGCCTTCCGTTCCAAACAACTGGAATGTTTTTTTAACGCTGTTTTCGCATAAATTGTTGCTTTCTTGCCCCCCTATTGATAGGTCGATAAAATCATGTTTAAGGTGGCGACGGTATGTGGTTAGATGTGTATGAAGATGTAAATGAACTTACAAAAGAAGAACAATTTGAGCTTTTAAAGCACTTAAAAACGACTTATTTCCAGATGAACCTGATAAGATTACCGAACTTCTCAAAACTATCCAAGAAATTCGTTTTAGTAGCGGAATGGCTTGGGTTCATTGTGGGAGTACAGCAGCAAAACGGAAAGGAAAGTACAAGATACGTCAACGCTATCTGTGTAAAGATTGCAATAAGACCTTTAACGATATGACCAAAACACCATTTTTAGGCTCACGCTATCCTGAAAAATGGGTAAAGTAAATGGAAATGATGGTTGAAGGCTACACACTGCCTAAAATTGCTAAACGCCTAAAAATACACATTTCAACCGCTTTTTATTGGAGACATAAAATCTTAAATGCACTTCGTTCAGTAGACTTTGAATAATTATAAGGTATTGTGGAAATTGACGAGACTTTCTTTCTTGAGTCAATGAAAGGGCAAGAAGTTACACACCATATAGCCAAGAAGTGTACTGCAAAAGACGAAAAAAGAGGCATATCTGACCTAAAAATTGCTGTTGTGGCGTCACAAGACAGTATTTATAATATCGTTGCTCTAAAAGCCGGTACAGGGCGTGTCAAAGCGAAGAGATTGATGCAGCGATTGGCAAATATATTCATCCAACTGCTTTACTATGCACTGATACGGTAACTAACTACAAGAAGTTTGCCAACATTAAAGGCTTACAATTCTAAACAATCAATGAACGTCAAAAACTACGGGTGAAGAAAGGTATTTTTCATATTCAGCACGTTAATAACTTTCATAGTCGATTGAAAACGTGGATTAGACGTTTCCAAGGCGTGGCTACAAAATACCTTGATAACTATCCCTATTGGTTTGGTTAGAAATAGATAAGCATTTAGCATTTGAAAAAATAAGTTGAGCAAAAGCTTATTTCAGCCAGTTAAAAATCAAATAATACAACAGTTCAGATGTTAAGAACTGCTTGAAAATCCCTACAGAATTAATTGTTAAATTATGGTATAATTATATTCGATTATACATATTTAGGAGGGTTACTAATGATTTTTGAAATGACTACTCAGGTTCGGGTTTCCAGCATAAAAGAAGGGCAAAAGTGGTATGGAACACTGCTGAATAAGGAGCCTGAATTTACTCCACACGATGGATTTGCAGAGTGGGAACTCATTCCTGGTTGTTGGTTGCAGGTCGCTGAAGGACTTCTTATTGACGGTAACGGACCATTACGATTAGGGGTTACTAACATTGAAGCTGAAAGAGATAGACTTGTAGAAGAGCTAAAGATTGATAGTTTTGCAATACATTCAAGACCAGAAGTTCCAGTTAAATGGGGAACTTTCACAGACCCGTGGGGAAATCGACTTGGATTTTTTGAATACTTGGATAAGAACGAAGAGCAAGAACGTATTAAAGCAATCGTTGAAACAATAGAAGTTTAACAGCTTGAAGAAAGGGAACTTCAAGCAATTTTTAAGTTCCTTTATCTTACTAAGGCAATAGCAAAAAACATTACCAAAACAGCGTTTTTTTAAATCCGCAGGTAAACTTATTGGATTTAAGACCTTTGCGACACTCCTGCCGAAAAACTGGCTCGCCGAGACCCCGCAGCCGCTTGCGGAGTGGAGGCTTGGCAGGCAGTCGGCGGAAAGGGAGCGGATTTCAATTGAACACTTTTCAAGAAAAAAACTGCAGCCAACCCGCTTCTCATCGAGGTTACTATATCTACAATCAGAAGCGTTGATAGGATGTCCTTTTTTAAAATACTTCTATTTAGGATTACTAAGGATACAGTCCTTAATTAAGTAATCCCTTTTCGTAATCTATAAAATTTCCTGAAATTCCCTATAATCGTTTTTACTACGGAATAAGTGGGGATAGCGATTAAAATGCCTATGAAACCGTATATTGATCCTGCAGCAAGCAGCAATAAGATAATGGTAAGCGGGTGAATGTTAAGCCGTTTTCCCATAATATTCGGTGTAACCAAGTGCCCTTCGACCTGTTGAACAACGGTAAGGACAATGAGTACTTTCACTGCCAACCCAATGTCTTGCTGTAAGGCAATGAAAAGGGCAGGGATGATGCTTATTAATGGACCAAGGAATGGTACAACGGTAAAAATCATGGCGAATATGGCTAATACGAGTGCATAATCGAGACCGATAATCAAGTAGCCGATATACATCAAAGTCCCAATGACGATTGATATGATGAATTGACCGATAATATATGTTGAAAGGGCTTTATCGACGTCTTTTAATATAGTGTTTCCCTCTGATTCAACATCGTTCGGTATATATTTTAATAGAAATGGTCTTAATTTATCTCCATCCTTCAAGAAATAGAATAAAATGAATGGTGTAATGACCAATACTGTTAATACACTCGTGATTGTGGAAAAAATGGTATTGACATTCACTATTAGTTTTTCCGAGTAATCTTTCAAATGCGTGACCGCTTTTTCTTTTAGATCCTCCATATTAACCATGCCAAAATCATTTTTCTCAATCATCACTTCAGATTCTTTAGAGAATTCCTTGACTTTGCTTGGGAGGTTTTCAGATAATTTTTGAAATTGGTCCACGATTAAAGGACTTCCAAAGTAACTTACCATCCCAATCATGCTAAATATAATCAAAAACACGGTGAAGATGCTAATTGACCTCGGGATAAATTCAGTTAATAAGTTAACTACCGGCCGTAATATATAGTATAAAAGCCCAGCCACAATAATAGGGAAAAACATGGCAGCAATGATTTTTTGTAGCGGCAGCAGAACGTAATCAATCTTACCTAGTAAAAAAATAATTAAAATGATCAAAATGGTCGCGCATGCATATTTGAAAAACGGTTTATTGATCCACAAGACAATCCCTCCTAAATCCATCTCTTACTTAATTCCCTGATTTAGCTTAATGTTAAACTATATAACTTGTTCAAAAGTTTGGTGCAAAACATGTTATAATGATGAACGTTTATCATTCATCTTTAATTCGATTGGAATGTTTCACTTTTGAATCTAATCACCTGATTTAAAAAGTTGGAATTCGTATTTCTTATACTTTTTTGGAATTCCGATAGATAAAGCAGCAACCAAACGAAGCTGTTGGAATCGAATACAAGACTTTCACTGTGAAATGATGGTTAATTATTAAAAAAATATCGGTGTCGGTACTTTGTCGTTTTCCTGCCTTTACGTGCATAAGTCCTGAATAAAGTCCGCCTACAAGGATTGCACCTCTAAATGCAATTCCCATGACTACTGCGATTAAGCATTAGAAATGATCACAACTGTACGAGCAAACATTCCGGGAGAATGGCATAATCCATAAAATCTTCGGTTGTGCTACAGTTCAAAAAGATACACCGTAATAGCCATAAACAAACTAAAAAAGCATCATCAAAGGTAAATTCCGTTTAGGGAAGTTTACTTGATAATGCCTTTTTGCAAGTTTTTAAATTAGGATATTTTACTTAATGTGTTCGTTACTCCTTGATTCTGTGCTCTTTGCATTTTTTTAATGTCGAGACGCAGCCAGATGGAGATGGCGAATGCTATCGCTATTAATACTGCGAAAACGTAGAATACCGGGATGTAGCTGTTCGTACTTTCCCTGATTGCAGTAACCAACATTGGTCCGCAAACCCCGCCTAGAGACCACGTAGTTAAAAGATAACCGTGGATGGCCCCAATTTCCTTAGTTCCAAATAAATCCCCGGCAAACGCAGGGAGATTTGAAAATCCTCCACCATAACAACTAACGACCAGCAAAATGAGTCCTTGGAACAATAGTGTATTTGTAGTCGTCGGAAGTAAAAGGAACGCTCCGATTTGAATGATGAAGAAAATGACGAAAACATTTGGGCGGCCAATATAATCAGATGCTGCTGCCCAGCCAAGTCTTCCTCCGCCATTGAAGATTCCCATAATGCCGACTAATGTTGCTGCACCTGCTACAGACAGACCAACAACGTCTTGAGCCATAGGTGAAGCTACAGAAATCATCATGATTCCTGCACTGGTATTTATCAATTTCATGGACCATAACATCCAGAAGTGTTTAGTTTTAACCGCTTCTTTTGCAGTTAATTGCCTTAGGTCTTTCTTTAGTTCTTTCTTACCTGATTCAATATCTTTCTTCATTCCTTCAGGTAGCCAGTTGGCCTTTGGAGGTGCAATATAGGATGCACCTAAGAACATCAGTATGAAATAGCCCGCTCCTAAAATATAATAGGTAGTATAAATCCCAACGGATTCCATAAGGCTTGCAGCTACTGGGGCTGTAATGAGAGCTCCGGCACCGAATCCTAATACTGCCATTCCTGTTGCTAATCCCCGGCGATCTGGGAACCATTTGACTAAAGTGGATACTGGTGAAATGTACCCGATCCCCATGCCAAGTCCACTTAAAACCCCATATGTCAATAGGTATAGCGGAAGTGAATCGACCATCACTGCTAAACCGGAACCGGCTTGGCCTAAACCGAATAATACAGCCGCGACCATAGCTGACTTTCTCGGACCATTTTTTTCCACGAATTTACCAAAGAAGGCTGCAGAAGTTCCTGCAAGCGCCATCATTATTGTGAATGCTAACGTTACCTCAGTTTCTGACCACCCCATAGTCTCAACTAACGGTTTTTTGTATACGCTATAGGCGTACGCACCACCAATGGAAAGGTGAATGGCGATAGCTGATAAAGCGATTAACCATCTGTTTTTTGTCATGTTGTTACCCCTTTTCGTCAAAAATAAGAAAGTTGCATGCGTTTTATCTATAATTTCTAATTTTGCATGCGTTTTATCTATCTTGTGGGATAAGTATATAAGATTATTATTTAGTAGTAAACTACTAAATTGAATTTTTTGAAAATTTCCCTCTTTATTCCATTTGATTAAAATTGGGAATGGCACGAAAAAGCAACTTTATGAATCAGTATAAAAAAAGTTATATTTTCTTTGGTGTTATATATATAAGTTTGTAGGTATCAGCTTTAAGTGTTTTTAGAGCACCTGCAATCAGGAACTTGCTGCATATCTTTTTATTTATCGATTTTACTGTTTGCAAAAAGGAAAACGAAGGAATTTACTTAAGGTGCCATGATGAAATAACTAGAATCATTCTCATTGGCTTTATTTTAATTATTTTGGTAAAATTATTCTAATATTCACTATTTCAGGACACCTTGGCGAACAATCGGAATTGATATTTTTTGAAAGATTTCAGGAATAATTCATCCTTTTTTCAGGAATCATAGTCTGGAAATCAATAAAATTCCATTTATTTTGAAAAAATTCCGAAAATTTCGTCTTGAAGGCTTGAACTATGATTCCTGATAGGAGTAAACTAATTAAAGATAGATTTTATGGAAGTGAAATCTTGTAAATTTAATCAACAAGGGGTTTTGGTAATGAAGGAACATGACATGCAAATCACGCTTAGTACAACAAAGAAAGAAAAGCCACAGGCGGACCAGCTTGAGTTCGGTAAGCAGTTTACCGATCATATGTTTATAATGGATTACACACAAGGGCAAGGGTGGCATGATCCAAGAATTGTTCCTTATCAACCGCTCTCATTAGAGCCGTCAGCTATGATTTTTCACTATGGTCAATCCGTTTTTGAAGGATTGAAAGCATATGCAACACCTGAGGATGAAATTATCTTATTCCGTCCGGAAAAGAATTTCCAACGCTTAAATAGTTCAAATAGCCGATTATGCATACCGGATATCGACGTTGATTTTGCGTTGAAGGCCTTAAAGACTTTAATTAGCGTTGATAAGGATTGGGTTCCCCAGGCAGAAGGGACATCCTTATATATCAGGCCATTCATTATAGCTACTGAGCCATATCTAGGAGTTTCTCCATCGGATAAATATCAGTTCATCATCATCATGTCACCAGTGGGCTCGTATTATAAAGAAGGTATTCATCCAGTTAAAATTGCAGTGGAGTCAGCCTTCACACGTGCAGTTAATGGAGGTACGGGTGAAGCCAAAACGGGCGGTAATTATGCCTCGAGCCTGAAAGCCCAAGAAGTATCCGAAAAGATGGGCTATGCCCAAGTTCTTTGGTTAGACGGAGTAGAGAAAAAGTATATCGAAGAAGTTGGAAGCATGAATGTTTTCTTCAAAATTAATGGTGAAATTATCACTCCTGCTTTAAATGGAAGTATCCTTCCGGGTATTACTCGTGATTCCATTATCGAATTGCTGAAACATTGGGGCCTTCCCGTGTCGGAAAGACGCATTTCGATGGAAGAAGTCCATGAAGCCTATAAATTAGGTCAATTGGAAGAGGCTTTTGGAACGGGTACAGCCGCGGTCATTTCACCAATTGGTGAATTTTTGTGGAATGGTGAAGAAATGATTGTTCAAAGCGGGGAAACTGGAGAACTTTCTAGAAAGCTTTATGATACACTGACAGGTGTGCAAACAGGTAAAGTCGCAGACGAGTTGAACTGGACTGCGAAAGTTGAAGAAAAAGTAACTCAATAATACTTAAACAAAAAAAACCTTCTTTGAAGGTTTTTTTTGTTTTCACATAATCATTTTGTTTCTTATGGCAACCGCGACGGCCTCTGTCCGATGATTCACTCCCAATTTCCTGATAGCAGAAGAAATATGATCTCTGACGGTAAATTCACTAACGCTCATTATTGGTGCCATTTGCTTTAATCCCATTCCATTGGCTAAATATTGAAGGACCTCCACTTCACGTTTGCTTAGAAGGTAAGTGGGAGGGGCGGAATCCATTGTTGAACCGACAGCCAGTTTTAAATAATGGGAAAGCTTATTTAAATCATTCTTGGTAATTGGCTCGTTAGCGTGAATGGGGTCGACTAAAACTAAACCGATAGCCAAGTCATTCACAATTATCGGAATGATTGCCAATGATGAGATGGAAAATCTTTTAACGTATTTTGCAGGGATGGAGGATTTTGCATGCTGTATGGTTAAGTACATGGGTTTGTTATGGATGACTGCTTGGTGGATGGGGTATATATCATGAATATTTTCTCTAACATTATGTAATGAAAAGGTATCTTCACTTGTACATGCACATATTCCTTCACCCATTCCCGTTAAACATGAATAACTGAATAAAGATGCTCGTTGAAATGAAAAAAAATCCACACAGCCTTTTACAATCATTTGTGATTTATCTGCCATATCTTTTTGTTGGGATATCTTTCTTACATGATTCAACAGAGTTTCCTCAAGCATTCGACTTTATTCCTCCCTACATTTTCAGTGCTAGGATAAACGCTACTAATATCTTACAATATAATGAAAACTCTTACAAATTTTAAAAATCCAGAGATTCAAAAGTTCAAAGTTCATAATTTCAAGGAGGCATTACCATGAAAAGAATGAATTTAACGACCACCAGCCGGAGTTTTAAAGAAGATTCCCTACCATTTAAACTTTATCAAAAGGCAAAGAAATTCGGTATATGGAATCCTCGTGACATTGATTTCAACCAGGATAAAGAAGATTGGAAGTCATTTACTGATATTGAAAGGCAAGTGTTATTAAGGATCATTTCCCTTTTTCAGGGCGGGGAAGAAGCGGTGACTTTGGATTTGCTTCCCTTAATTATGACGATTGCCAAGGAAGGCAGGATTGAAGAAGAAATGTACTTAACGACATTTCTGTTCGAGGAAGCGAAGCATATGGAGTTCTTTCGTTATACATTAGATCAAATAGGTGAAACGGGTGATTTGACGGTTTATCACTCAGAAACTTATAAATCGATTTTTTATGAAATATTGCCTGAAGCCATGGAGAAACTCTTATCCGATCAATCACCTGAAGCATTGGCAGAAGCAGCCACTGTTTATAATATGTTTACAGAGGGTGTGCTTGCAGAAACTGGATATTTTGGGTTTTATCAGACCCTCGAAGCAAATAAAATGATGCCTGGTTTATTAAAAGGTGTGGGACTTTTGAAGAAGGATGAATCACGCCATATTGCTTATGGGACCTTCCTCCTGCAGAGAATCATCAGTGAACATCCGCATATCTTTAAACAGGTTGAAAAGCGAATGGAGGAACTTTCACCACTAGCCATCGCGTTAAATACAGAGGGATATGATCTGTTAGGAAATCCATTTGATAATGACCAACAAGCTATATTGAATTTTACCATGAAACAATTAACAGTACGGATGGAGATTTTGGCCAGGGCAAAAGGAAAGGGGATTGAAGAGATCTATCAAACTAACGAAAAGGAATATGGGGTTATATAAAGCCGATAAAAGAGACAAGCTTAGTATCCATTTTACTTTTCATACTGACTGGCCATCAGAAACTTGATAGCCGGGCATGAACAATTCTTAATTGCGTTTATAAACTAGTATATCTGAGGTGAAATTTTATGAAGGTAAACGCTCATTCGAATTTTTGGTTAAGGTCTTCAGTTTACAGTGGCACTAACACTCGTTCACTCATTCCGGCCCTATTCAATGGTTTCGGGGCCAAAAGGATTCTACTCGTGAGTGATGCCGGCTTGGAAAATGCAGGTGTCGTTAAACAAGTTGCAGAAACTTTTGAGCAACAGAAATTAAGTGCCAAAGCTGAAATAGTGGGACAGTTTCTGGATGTTACACAAGACGCGGCTAGTGAATGTGTAAACGAAGCATTGAAATATGCACGCGAAGTGAATGCCGATGCCATCCTTGCAATTGGTGGAGGGAGTGTCATCGATACAGCAAAGGCATTGAAATTCGGATTATATAAAGGAATTACGGATATAAATGATTCGATACCAGGCGGTTATCTGTATGAGGGTTTTCCAAAAGCGCAATCCATGAATATCCCGCATATTTCCGTAGCCACAACAGCAGGGACCGGTTCTGAAGTATCCCCGATCGCAGTCATATATAATGAACGTAAAAAAGTCAAAATGAATATATACAATGTTTTTTTAAGTTCGGATGTTGCCATTCTAGATCCCGAATTAACAGTCGGACTGCCATCTGACATTACGGCGTTTACTGGTGCAGATGCATTGACACATGCAATTGAAGCGATCGTTTCACCTGCAGCGACAACAATAACCGATGCGTATGCTTATCAGGCCATTCGAGTTATTGAAAGAAACTTACCGAGGGCCGTAAAGGACGGAACGAATATTGAGGCCAGAATGGAAATGCTTCATGGAAGCATGATGGGAATCACTGCATTTTGCAGTGCAATGAATGCGATTCCAGTTCATAACTTTGCCCACGCATATGGGGCATTATTCCGTATTCCGCATGGTTTGGCTAATGCCGTATTATTACCGGTCGTCATGGAAACAAATCCGGATTTATATCTTCCAAAGGCCCATTTGATGGCCGAAGCTTTTAATGTGAAAATACATGATGAAGATTCAAAAGGGATCTTAGCGAAAGTGGTAGAAAAGCTCCGTGTTTTCCTATCTGATCTTGGGCTGCCTTCCGACTTCGGCGCCTATGGAATTGACCATTCAAATATGGGAAGAATTCTTAAAGCGGTAATGACGGATCCAGCTGCCGCTAATTACCCGATGTCGGAGGAATTAATAATGTCAGTAGTTTCAAGAGTTACACCCGTGAGAATTAATTAATACTAAAAAAAAGCCAGCCTATAAAGGTTGGCTCTTTTGCGTTGAGTAATAATTGCGATGTACTAAGTTCCGAATTTTTTCGTTCATTCAGTTCGATTAATATATGATCTTTTGAATAAACAACCCCAACCGGGATCGGCTCTTTTAATGTTTTTTTCCTAAGTTCTCCTGTGCCATCTTTATAAGTTCCTTGACCATGCCTCCGCCTAACTTTCCACCTATTTTTCCATTCTGCTTGGAGGTCAGTTCTCCGTTATAATCTTTTTTCAGCGGTACGCCCATTTCTTTTGCTACTTCAAACTTTGCTTCTTCGGGATCCTTTGTACCAGCTACTTTGGCTTTTAGATCATCGAGTCCTTTTCGTGCTTCAGATACTAGAATTTTCCTTCTCCTTGCCAATTTTGCATCACTCCTTTTTTTTCTTAGGTTATCCCAATGTAAAGAAAATGATTAATAGGCAGATCGAAAGTTTTTAATTGACTCCCGATGAATCGGGAGTCAGTCATAATCTCTTAAATAATGAAGTAATTATATAGGATACGATTGATTGAGTTTATTCCAGCCAGAAGAAGTTTTAGTTTATTTAAAGCGGGTAACATATAATAAAATGATGTAAGGAGAAAAATGATGCTGACTGCTAATTCAAGTTTGTTAACAAAAGAAGATATGACAAATCCCGATCGAGTGCCGCAATGGTTAATTAAGGAATATCAAACATTCCATAATACAGTGACCGATAAAACCTTTCCTTGTTATTTTGGTATGAAAGCTGAAAATAAAGGGGAACTTCGTTATGCTTATATCACTCAGGAAGATTGGTCCAATCTCCCAAAAGCAGTGGAAAGCTTTCTTGATTTATTTCAGGATCCACCATATATCAGGCATGGCCTTTTTGTCTTTATGGAGCCTGAATCGATAGAGGGTGATATAGAATTGTACCGTAAAAGGTTTTGGGATATCCTGCAATACCTGCATAAAGCAGATGAAAAACCTTGGCCAATTGAAACGCCGAAAGATCCCGAACATTATTTATGGGACTATCATTTTGCAGGGGAACCAATCTTCGTCTTTGGTAATGCACCTGCTTATAAACAGCGTAAAACCCGAGATTTAGGAAATAGCCTTGTACTTGGATTCCAGCCCAGGATGATCTTTGAAGGCCTGGAAGGAACGGAAAAAGGCGGAATCATGTCGCGTGAAAAGGTTCGGGAACGAGTGGAGAAATGGGATAACCTTCCAAAACATCCTGATATCAGTCACTTTGGAGATGTAAATCATAATGAATGGAAACAATTTTTCATAGGGGATGATATAGAACCGATAAAAGGTAAGTGCCCCTTCCATCATAAAGAGTTAACTTAACCGAGAGCAAATTGCTCTCGGTTTTTTCGTATCTTCCTTGGAAGGTAATGGGGATAAAAAATCAATCCGTGAAAATTCATGAAATGGACATTTGAAAATAAAAAACAAATTTCTTGCCTTATTGGATTTTCGGTTTTATAATGTGAAAGTAGCAATTGCAGTTAATTCGAGATATATGGATTAAATGCTATTTTTAAAATAACATACAAAATTAACAATTGGGGGAACGAAAATGTCTAAAGTATTATTTGTTAAATCAAATGACCGCCCTGCGGATCAAGCTATTAGTGTCAAAATGTATGAAACGTTTTTGAACACATATAAGGAAGCAAATAGTAACGATGAAATAACTGAATTGGATTTATTTAACCTGAACTTACCTTACTACGGAAATACAGCAATTACTGCTCTATATAAACGCAGCCAAGGTATGGAATTGACTGAAGAAGAAGTGAAGATTGCCGATATCGTGCAACAATACTTGAATCAATTCCTTGCTGCCGATAAAGTAGTATTTGCTTTCCCACTATGGAATGCAACGGTTCCAGCACCATTGGTAACTTATATTTCTTATCTTGCTCAAGCGGGAACAACATTCAAATATACAGCTGAAGGCCCAGTCGGCTTAGTTGGAGGTAAAAAAGTGGCATTACTTAATGCACGCGGGTCCGATTATGCATTGCCTGGAATGGATGCTGGCGAAATGGCAGAGAAATACGTAACGATGAATTTGAACTTATGGGGTATAACAAACCCAGAAACAGTCGTAATCGAGGGACATAATCAATACCCAGATCGCTCACAGGATATCGTTGCCGAAGGATTAGCGAAAGTGGCTGAAACTGCTGCAAAATTCTAATTATAAAAGGCGAAACCAGTATGTATTTTTAGCATACTGGTTTTTCTATGCAGATTTTTCTGAAAGTCGATTATAATAAAGGGTAAGCCTATAAGCATGAAAGGAAGTGCAGACAATATGCAAACGTTTAAATCACGTGACGAAATAAAAATGGAAGAAACATGGAACTTAAAAGATATTTTCGATGATCAGTCTAATTGGGAAAAAGATTATCAAGAAGTCCTGAAGATGACAGAGAAATTAAAAACTTACGATGGACATATTCAGTCGGCTCAAGATTTGTTCGAGTATTTACGATTAAGTGAGGAACTTGGGTACATTTATAACAAGCTATATGTTTTTGCCATGCTTCAAGCAGATTTGGATACACGGGTAACCTCATCACAAGCATTACTGGATCGGGCTGGTAAGTTAGGGCAGAAAATAAGCAATGCTTCTGCATTTTTCATGCCTTTTCTTTTGAGCCTGGAAGAACCCACATTAAAAGGGTACATAAATGAAATCGAGGGTTTGAAATATTTTGAGGAGGATCTACTGGATTCCTTCCGTTATAAGGCCCATGTGTTAACGAAAGAACAAGAAGAGGTGCTTTCCCAAATAGGCGAAGCCTTTTCAGCACCTCAAAAAACGTTCGGGATGATAAACAATGCTGATATTAAATTTGGTGAAGTTACGAATGTAGACGGCGAGAGGGTAGAGCTGACGCGAGGAATGTATTCCAAATTGATCGAAGACGATGATCGCGATAAAAGAAAAGAGGCCTATTTCGCCTATTATCAGCCATATGTACAATTGAAGAATACAATCGCTTCCACACTTTCCACAGCAATCAAGAATAATGTGAATCTGTCAAAACTAAGAAATTATCCATCTGCCTTGGAAAAATCATTATTTGGAGATCAAGTTCCAAAAGAGGTTTATGATAATTTGATTATGTCTACTAAGCAAAATATCGGACCCATGCATAAATACATTCACTTAAGGAAAAAATTGTTGGGTGTAAAAGAATTGCGTGCCTATGATTTAAGTGTACCATTAGTTGAAGGCGCTAAAGAGGAGATTTCTTACGATGATGGTTTTTCTTTGATGGTGGAGGCCCTGAAACCTCTTGGCGAAGAGTATATCACAATCCTGAAAACCTTTAAGGAAAAAAGATATATCGACGTCAGGGAAACACCTGGAAAACGATCAGGTGCTTACAATTTAGGACTTTATGGCGTTCACCCTTTCATCTTATTAAATCACCGTGATGACTTAGATAGTGTATTTACACTTGCTCATGAATCTGGACATGGTATGCATTCATACTATAGCTCAAAATACCAACCGCAAATAAGTGCAGGGTATTCCATTTTTGTCGCGGAAGTTGCATCAACTGTGAATGAAATCCTTTTGATTCGCCATTTAATTAAGATTACAAAAGATGTACAGAAGAAAAAACACTTACTTAACCATTTCATAGATAGTTTTAAAGGAACATTCTTCACACAGGTGATGTTTGCGGAGTTCGAAAAGATCGTACATGAAAAAGCTGAAAATGATGAACCTCTAAATGCCGAGGTTTTTAATACAGCCTATGAATCGATATTTCGTGCTTATAATGGAGATGAAATAATTTTCGATGAAGAAGTGAAGTATGGCTGGTCACGCATCCCACACTTTTATCGTCCGTTTTATGTCTACAAATATGCTACTGGTTACGTTTCAGCCATTACTATCGCTGATAAGATCCTTTCTGGGGACAAAAAAACACTTGAAAGTTATTTGACTTTCTTGAAAAGCGGGAGTTCCGATTTTCCATTGGAGCTGCTAAAGAAAACAGGCGTAGATTTAACTAAACCTGATCCAATCGAAAATGCAATGAAGATTTTCAGCGATCTGGTCGACCAATTCACTGATTTGTCCGAAGGCTAATCTAAACCATTTCTTCCAAAAGAGCCCATGGTATGATTTTATAAATAATGGTATAGTTAAAACATTGGCGTAGGAAAGGCCCAATCAATAGATTGGGCCTTATTTTATATGCTGAAGAAACAGGTAATTCGCGAAAAAAGTCATGGTGACAGCGTTATTTTAAACATCGGAGCCTAGCCAATGGGCCAGTTTCTTTGTACTTCAATGGCATATTTTGTGAGGAAAGTGAAAAATGAATTCGACAGTAAATTATATAAAAGAATGGCAGCAGGCACTACAACTTGAGATCTTGCATTTGAAAAAGTATGGCAGCACAAAATACCTGGTTTCAAACGGCTATCTGCTTACAAGTGACGGTTCTTTCAATTATTATTTTGAAACAGGTTCATCGGTAAAAATCCCTGTCGGTTCCCTCGTTCGACTGGAATGGGGAGGGATTAAACAAGATGGAAGAATCCTTTCATCAGAGGGGAAAAGTATAATCGTTGTTTTTGATCTTTCTTTAGGAGATATGATAGGTGAAGCCTTTTTATACCATGATCCCTGGGAATTGCTGGAACAATTGATTGTGCGCTTGGATGAAATCAAGAGAAGCAAAAGGAAAAGGCTTCGGATCAAGCGCCTGATGGATCCGTCCATGCCGCAAAAACATCCATTAAATGAAAAACAAAGCAGTGTAAAAGAATTATATGCGCGCTCGAAGTTCAATCCTGTCACTTTTGTTTGGGGACCCCCTGGTACAGGAAAAACCTATACACTGGCTCGTACAGTAGCCAATCATTATTTACAAGATAAAAAAATTCTGGTTTTGTCCCATAGCAACACAGCTGTCGATGTTTTGATGGCTGAAATTTCATCATTCATTAAAAAGAAAGATCGTTTCAAAGAAGGCGATGTGCTTCGCTATGGATCTCAAACCGGTGAATCACTAGCCAACCATGATGATATTGTTACAGGGCAATTATTAGGGAAACATGAACCGACATTAGTTAAAGAAAAAGAAGAGCTTGGCGAAGAAAAACGTCTATTAAAGTATGACTTGGCAGGGTCATTCAGTAAAAGGGATACAGATCAATTAATTGAGATAGAGAAAAAGCTGGCCAAAGTCTTGGAGAAAATCCGCCAAAAAGAGGTTCAATTCGTAAAAGAAGCAAAAGTCATCGGAACGACCTTAGCTAAAGCCGCAAATGATGAAACGGTTTATCAAAAAGAGTATGATCTGGTTATTTTGGACGAAGCGAGTATGGCTTACGTACCTCAGGTAGCTTTTGCTGCAGCGTTAGCCAAGCATATTATCGTTTGTGGTGATTTCAAACAATTGCCACCCATAGCTTCTGCTCGCGATTCCCTCGTGAAACTTTGGCTGAAGGAAGACATATTTCATCGGGCAGGTGTTGCCCAGTCTGTTGAAGAAGGAGAACTCCACCCTCATTTATTCCTATTAAAGGAACAGCGCCGCATGCATCCGGATATTTCAGCATTCACTAATCGTGTCGTCTATAACAATTTTGTTGGCGATCATAAAAGTGTTGCGACTAGCAGGGAAGGTATAATGCTGTCGGAACCGTTTGCCAATAAGGCAGCAGCACTTCTTGATACTAGCTTAGCAGGGGAATATTGCATTACTGAACGGACATCCCATTCGAGAATGAATATATGGCAATTGCTTTTATCTTTTCAACTGATTCATGAAGCTTATGTGGGCGGATCAAGGTCAATTGGTTATGTTGCCCCTTATCGTGCTCAGGCAGACTTGATGGAAAAACTATTGGATGACTTATATGGGAAAGAACGGCAAACGGCGGATATCATCGCTGCAACTGTACATCGTTTCCAGGGAAGTGAACGTGAGATGATGATCTTTGACACTGTTGATAGTTATCCGCAAAACAGGGCTGGAATGTTATTGACAGGGAGAGAAAGTGAAAGGCTCATTAACGTGGCCATAACAAGGACTAAGGGTAAGTTCGTACATGTATGTGACACTTCATTTGTTAACAAACACGTTTATCGCAGCAAAACACTTCGTCAGCTTGTCGATCATCAAATTCAAAATGATCAGATTGTATCAAAGAAAGACATTGGAAAATGGGTTAAACACCAGCACCCGAAATTGCAATGGATGCATGCCCGTAAATTAGGGGACTTTCAGGAAGATATTGAATCAACAAAACAAGAGATGGTTATCGCTGTTCCAGATTTGAACAGTTTGTCAGAAGAATGGCAGCAATATTTGATGAAAAGAAACCCTGCAGTGAAATTGACGACCATTTCAGCAAAAAGAAATCCTGATATCAACGCTGATCATTTTATTTGTTCACCAGTTTCCTTTTCCTTTATCATCTTTGATAAAAGAGTTGTCTGGCTAGGTTTGCCCGTCGAGTCCAATAATCGGGTCCAGCCCCCATTTATTGCGGCCCGTTTGGATTCGCAAATAATGGCAGATGAATTACTATCTCAATTCAAAAAAAGTGAATAACTTCGGAAAGGCCCTTAAAAAGGGCTTTTCTTTATATGCATTTCTTTCAAAAAAAACCTCGATAGAATAAGTGGTGAAATGACTCCTTACCCGAGCACCTGCGCAATTAATGTATTAAACCAAATACCTCGCTAGAATATATAGTTCGCTTCTACTCCCCGATTTAGTTTCAACCCCTTATAATATCCGTTAAAGGCTGCAAACTAAAATAACAAAGCAAGCATTTCAAGCGACTTTCGACTAGTTATGATTTACCATTAAGTTACGAAAGCCAAGAAAGGCGGTAACAAAAAATGAAACTGAGCATTTTGGATCAATCCCCAATTGCATCCGGACAGACAGCACAAGAAGCATTGCAGGCATCATTACAACTAGCACAAGAAGGGGATAGACTGGGCTATAGCAGAATCTGGTTAACTGAACATCATGATCTGCCGGGATTGGCCTGTTCCGTTCCAGAGGTTTTGATAAGCTACATTGGTGCACAAACAAAAAATATCCGGATTGGATCAGGGGCAGTGCTGCTTCCGCATTATAAGCCATATAGGATAGCAGAGACTTATCATATGCTTGCAACACTTTTTCCAGGACGGATTGATATGGGACTGGGGCGTGCTCCTGGTGGCTCTGCAGAAGCAACGATGGCATTATCCGATAATTTTCTTCAGAATGTTTACAAAATGCCAGAACTTGTTCAAGAACTGTTGTATTTTCTAAGAGATGAATTTCCAAAAGAACATCCTTTTTCAAATCTCTCTGCTGCTCCTATCCCAATGGTACCGCCTGAACCATGGATATTGGGGACAAGTGGGAAAAGTGCAAAACTTGCCGCTGAGAATGGCACTGCATACGCGTTTGGTGAATTCATGAGTGAAAATGATGGCGTGCAGAGTTTTCACCAGTACCGTGAGGACTTTCAAACAAAAGGGTTACTTAAAGCACCTAAAACAATCGTTACGGTTTCGGCCATATGCGCAGAAACCGAGGAACGTGCAAAAGAAATCGCTCTTAGCAACATTCTATGGAAAATTCAAAGTGGTCAAGGGGAAAGAACGCAGGTTCCAAGTATAGAAGAGGTAAGGAACCATGTGTGGACTGAAAAAGAAAAAGCACTGATGGAAACCTTGGATAAAAAACTGATTTTTGGTACCCCTTTACAAGTGAAGCATCGGCTTTTGGAGATTCAGGAGAAATATCAAGCTGATGAAATCATGCTGATAACCATCACTCATAAGTTGGAGGATCGGCTTAATTCGTTTCGTTTGATTGCCAGGGAAATTCTTAACAGTTAATCCGTTCGAGCATTTTATGTGCATTTTGTGTGCATTTTCTATATG
This sequence comes from Peribacillus sp. NPDC056705, assembly GCF_043656335.1. Taxonomy (NCBI): domain Bacteria; kingdom Bacillati; phylum Bacillota; class Bacilli; order Caryophanales; family Bacillaceae; genus Peribacillus; species Peribacillus sp. NPDC056705. The sequence continues at coordinate 17,975 of NZ_JBHTYI010000022.1, forward strand.
ATGGCTTTGCGTCCAATTAATCATAATTGAAAGAAAGAAGATGAAGATATGAATGCTGATCAACAAGCTAAAAAACTTAGCGACATTTCTTTTTCCGTTCTGGATTTGGCTTCTATCGTTGAGGGTGGTACAGTTTCGGGAGCTTTTAAAAATACAGTAGAATTAGCTAAACATGCGGAGCAATGGAATTACAACCGTTTCTGGGTTGCAGAACACCATAGCATGCCTGGGATTGCAAGCTCTGCAACGTCAGTGCTTATAGGCTATGTTGCAGGTAGGACGGAAAGAATTCGTGTAGGTTCTGGAGGTATAATGCTACCGAATCATGCACCACTGGTTATCGCAGAACAATTTGGAACATTGGAAGCAATGTATCCTGGTAGAATAGATTTAGGACTGGGACGTGCTCCGGGAAGCGACCAATTTACAGCCATGGCACTCCGGGGTGATGTACGTAATAACGGTCAGGATTTTCCTGAACAATTGGCACAGCTCCGTAGCTATCTAGATGCGGACTCTAAACATAATCGTGTTCGCGCCATCCCTGGCGAAGGACAGGATATCCCGATTTGGCTGCTTGGTTCAAGCGGATTCAGTGCAGCATTATCAGCACAGCTGGGATTGCCATTTTCATTTGCAAGCCATTTTTCCCCTGAAAACACTCAACCAGCTTTAGCTCGTTACCGCAATAATTTCCAACCATCCGACGTTCTCGATAAACCTTATGTCATGGTTGGTATGAATGTATTTGCAGCTGATACTACGGATGAAGCGCAAAGGATCGCTACATCTTATCAACAGCAGTTCTTGAATTTGATAAGGAACACACCTGGTCAACTTGCTCCTCCAGTTGATACGATGGAGGGCCTTTGGACAGAATATGAAAAGGCCATTGTCATGAAGCAGCTGAACGCTTCCATTATAGGAAATCCAAAAGAGGTTAAAGAGCAGTTGCAGGCATTTTTAAATGAAACACAGGCGGATGAAATGATTATAAACTCTGCCATTTATGATCAGGATGCACGCCTTCGTTCTTATGAAATCATTGCAGAAGTTACTGGAATGAAATAAGTGTCAAAGAATGAGCTTGCAGATTACGTGTCTGCAAGCTTTTTTATAAAATACATACCGATTGTCTTCATAAACAAAGTTAGGAGAGCAGAATGAAACGAGAAGATCCTTTATCCTTAATATTTCACTTCACAGATAAACAAGGTGACAGCCGGCCTCTTTTTTTTACGAACCCGAAAAAAGTGTTCACCGCCCATTCAATTGAGGATGTCCTTCCCCAATTCCAAAAAGTCCAGGAAGCAATTCAACAGGGGCATTATGCAGCGGGATATGTTTCCTATGAAGCGGCACCTGCTTTTGAAAAATCTTTTAAAGTAAAAGATGGAGCCAAAATGCCATTATTATGGTTCGGGATTTTTGATAAAGCGGAAGAAGAATTACCTGAAAAAATGACCGGGGCTTTTAATTTAGCTGAATGGAAATCAGAAATGGATTCAAATACCTATCATTCCGGGTTTCAAAGAATAAAATTCGAAATCGAGAAAGGCAATACCTATCAAGTCAATTATACGATGCGTTTGAAATCCCAATTCAAAGGAGATGACTTCGCTTTCTTTGATCGCTTGAAGAAAGCCCAACGCTCGAACTATAGTGCATATTTGAATGTGGGGACACATCGAATCCTATCGGCTTCACCCGAGTTGTTTTTCCGTTGGGAAGATGGTCAGCTGATTACTCGCCCAATGAAAGGAACGGTAAAGCGGGGAACGACTCTGAAAATGGATCAGCTCAATGCAGACTGGTTAGCAGCCTCGGAAAAGAATCAAGCTGAAAATTATATGATTGTGGACTTGCTGAGAAATGATTTGGGAATGATTGCAGAACCTGGAAGCGTCAAGGTTCCTCAGCTTAAGGCAATTGAAAAATATCCGACCGTTTGGCAAATGACATCCACGATTACAGCTGATACGAATCCGGAAACAACAATCATTGATATATTCAAGGCTCTTTTTCCATGTGGATCGATAACAGGCGCACCTAAAATAAAAACGATGGAGATCATTGCTGATATCGAGAATTCACCACGTGAAGTTTATTGCGGTGCAATCGGGTTTATCACCCCTGAATCCGAAGCCGTTTTTAATGTGCCGATTCGTACAGTCGTGATCGATAAGGCAACAGGGAAAGCTGAGTATGGGGTAGGCGGGGGAATCACCTGGGATTCCGAGTTATCGGAAGAATATGACGAAGCCTTTTTAAAAGCCAAATTATTGACGGTGGAAAGGCCTGCTTACAAACTATTGGAATCGATGAAACTCAAGGATGGCGAATATTATTTGTTGAATGATCATATCGATCGGATGAAACAATCCGCTGATTACTTCGATTACCGATTCTCTGAATTGTGTTTAAGAGATCGACTCCAAAAATATGCGGAATTAAACCTTGGGACGTTGCAAAAGGTAAGGGTGCTACTTAATGAAAATGGTGAAATTGAAGTCTCCGGACAAGCAATCAAGCCCCTTGATGCGGAATTTACGGCCATCCTGGCTGAAACTCCAATATCAAGTGCAAACCCATTTCTATTTCATAAGACCACCAATCGTGATGTATATGAAGGCTTTCAAATGAATAATCCCGACTTCCAGGATGTTCTGCTTTGGAATGAAGAAGGATTCATTACGGAATTCACGAATGGGAATGTTGTGGTGAAGATAAATGGTGAACTCTATACCCCTCCGGTGGACTCAGGTCTCCTTGCTGGAACATTTCGTCAAGACTTGATCAGGAAGAAGGAAATCAAAGAAAAAACCATTTCAAAGGATGACCTAAATAACGCTGAGGAAATTTGGTTTATTAATAGCGTGCGAGGGAAATTAAAAGTCAATTTAACTTTCTAAGCTGATTATTCGTAAAAAGTGAAAATTGAAATCTTTATTGCTGTTTATGGAATGCTTGCGAGTGAAAAAATATTCATTTGCTGACGAATAAACCGGAAATTCAGGAATGAGTATTGGAATAACATTCGGCCGGAGTGTCGCAAATTTCTTCAACGGTTTCATCACAAATAAAAGTCTAGTATTAAAATTTGAAAGGGAATCGGGATGAGAGCATTCCGAACCTCATTTTGTTTGACAAGCGCAAAGAAGTTCACGACAGTGAACTTCTTTTTCTTTATAAACCCCATGAGATCAATAAAAGGTGGATGGCCTTTTCCAATTCGGCTTCAGGGATCCCTGCAAAGCCCAATATGATTTTTGGAGGGGCATCGTCAATTTTTTCAATAGAATATGTCGATAGTCCATAAATTTTAATATGATTTTCGTTTGCCTTTTGAATAAGTGTCTCTTCATCCATTCCGTTCTTAACGATGAGGACGATATGCAAACCTGACCGTTCACCAATGATCTTTATTTGCTTATGTGGTTTAAACAAATCGATCACTTTATCCAACTTGCGACGGTAAACTTTCCTCATTCGATTCAAATGCTTTTCGAAATCGCCTTCCTTCATGAACTGTGTCAACACATGCTGATCGATCCGAGAAACGGTGGAATGGTAAAAAGATAATTCCTGTTGATGAATTTGTAACAATGGAGCGGGAAGAACCATATAACTGATCCGAATCGATGGCATTAATGATTTGGAAAACGACCCTAAATAAATTACCTTATCACCAGCATCCATACTTTGTAAGGAAGGAATTGTTTTTCCACTATAACGAAATTCACTATCATAATCGTCTTCGATAATATAGCGGTTTGTTGCCCCCTGGGACCAGTTCAACAATCGCGTCCTTCTGTTAACGGATAGGATCGTCCCATTTGGGAAGTGATGTGAGGGAGTGACATACACGACGTCGATCTTCGTATCTTCAATTTGGTTAACCTTTACGCCTTCTTCATCAATTTGCAGGGGGTGGACTTCATTTGGGTAGCTGCGTAAAATCCGGTGAATCAAGTGATACCCAGGATCTTCAACACCATAGATGGCATTTTTATCGAATAGAAGGACAAGCTGCTGCAATAAAATTTCCATTCCTGCACCAATGATGATCTGTTCGGGAACACATTGTACACCACGTGCATGATACAAATAATGGGCAATTTCACATCGTAGTTCATATTCCCCTTGAGAATCCCCCAGTAAAAGAAGATCTTGATGTGATTCATCGATTTTGCTTTTCGTGTATTTTCTCCATTTTTCAAATGGGAAGTGTTCCGTGTCAATTTGGCTGGGATGAAAATGATACAGTAATTCCCTTTTTTTATGATTATTTTTTTCCAAGGATACTTGGTTCGTTTGTGTATATTCTAAATCCTCGAATGTTTGAATATAGTACCCTTTTCTGGGTATGACTTCAACGTATCCTTCAGCAGTCAATTGTTCATATGCAGTCTCGACAGTATTTTGACTTATTTGAAGGAACTCTGCCAATTTCCGTTTGGATGGCAACTTTGTACCGTAAAGAAGACGGCCATCAATGATTTCTTTTTTAATATGTGAATATAATTGTTCGTACAAAGGTATTTCACTTGACCTAATTAAATCACAAGAAAGCATATTCATTTTGTTTCCACCTTTTATAATAATTTAATGATGACCCCATTAAGTTTATTAAAACTGACACTTTCAATGCGGTCAACTATTTTTTATACTAAGTCTAACAAATCCAAAAAATGCAAATATTAGGGGGAAGAGAAATGGAAAAATTATTAGGAACTGAAACAGTAAAAAGAGGAATGGCACAAATGCAAAAGGGTGGCGTAATCATGGACGTCATTAACGCTGAGCAAGCAAAAATCGCAGAAGCATCAGGTGCTGTCGCTGTCATGGCATTGGAAAGGGTTCCTTCCGACATCCGTGCGGCTGGCGGGGTAGCTAGAATGGCAGATCCGCGAATTGTCGAGGAAGTAATGAATGCAGTGTCCATCCCGGTCATGGCTAAAGCAAGGATTGGCCATATTGTTGAATCAAGGGTACTTGAATCCATGGGAGTGGATTATATCGATGAAAGTGAAGTGCTGACTCCTGCTGATGAAGAATACCATATTCTGAAAAGTGATTTCACCGTACCTTTCGTTTGTGGATGCCGTGATTTAGGCGAAGCTGCACGCCGTATTGGTGAAGGAGCATCAATGCTTCGTACAAAAGGAGAACCAGGTACTGGTAATATTGTGGAAGCTGTGCGTCATATGAGAAAGGTACAGTCACAAATTCGTAAAGTGAGCATCATGAGTGATGATGAATTAATGACAGAGGCAAAAAATATTGGAGCCCCTTATGAAATTTTAAGAGAAATCAAACGCACAGGTAAATTGCCTGTAGTTAACTTTGCAGCTGGCGGAATTGCCACTCCAGCTGATGCAGCACTGATGATGGAATTGGGAGCAGATGGCGTTTTTGTGGGTTCTGGTATTTTTAAATCTGAAAATCCAGAAAAATTCGCATCGGCAATCGTTCAAGCTACTACATATTTCACCGATTATGAATTGATTGGCCGGTTATCCAAAGAGTTGGGCAGTGCAATGAAAGGAATTGATATTTCCAAACTAGCTCCGGCAGAACGGATGCAGGAACGTGGATGGTAATATGATAACTATTGGTGTTTTGGGATTACAGGGAGCAGTTGAAGAACACTTGAACCAAATCAAAGCTGCCGGCGAACAAGCAATTATAGTAAAAAAACCGGAACAGTTGCTGGAAATCGACGGCTTGATCATTCCAGGCGGAGAAAGCACTACGATGAGGAAGCTAATGGATCGTTATGGATTTATGGAACCGATCAAAACTTTCTTCGAGGGTAAAAAACCTATTTTCGGTACATGTGCAGGGATGGTATTGGCGGCCAATGAATTGGCTGGCGATGAGAAGGCCTATCTTGGACTAATGGACATTTCCGTGAAACGGAACGGATTTGGACGTCAACGGGATAGTTTCGAGGCTGAACTAACAATCAAAGGAATGGAAGACCCTTATAAGGCTGTATTCATCCGGGCGCCGTTTGCTGATGGAATTGGAGAAGGTGTGGAAGTATTGGCAGTTTATGAAGAGAATGTAGTGGCTGCAAGACAAGACCATGTCCTTGTCAGTGCGTTTCATCCAGAATTAACAGGTGATGATCGTTTTCTGCAACTTTTCATTGAAATGGTGAAGACCTCCGTAAGTAAGGTCGAATTGAAAACCTCCTAAACAAATGAAGCTGTCCTATTAATAGGGCAGCTTCATTTTTGAATGCTCCTATCACTATAAAAATACATATTGCTTGAATTCAATATCCTTTACTTTTATAATATAAAAAGTAAGTAATCACTTACATGCTTTTTATTGGTGAGAGGGGAATGGAAATGACAGCAAGAGTTGCAGTTATTACAGGAGGAGCAAGCGGAATTGGCCGAGCAACATGCTTGAAATTCGCAGCAAAGGGGGACAAGGTCGTCGTTGCAGATTTTAATGAGGAAATGGGACAGGAAACTGTTGAACAGATAAAAGCGGATGGTGGAGAGGCCATCTTTGTTAAAACGGATGTTTCTAAGCAGGAAGAAGTTGAATCGTTAATCAATAAAGCAGTGCAAACATACGGAAGGATCGATATCATGTTTAATAATGCCGGCATTGGTGCAGGCGGTATGATCCTCGATCAAGATATGGAGGGTTACTTCAAGACGATTGAAGTGAACCAGCACGGAGTTGCTTTTGGAATCATGGCAGCAGGACGGAAAATGAAGGAGCTAGATAACAAGGGGGTCATTATAAATACCGCTTCCGTGTTTGGCTACTTAGCTTCCCATGGGACTTTTGCCTATCAGGCAACTAAAGGCGCTGTAAGAATGATGACACAGACAGCAGCTTTGGAATTGGGCGCTTATGGCATACGCGTAGTGGGCATTGCGCCAGGCGGGGTTGACACTCCTATCATACAAGGCTATAAAGATATGGGAATCATCGATAAATTGAATGCAAGTCAAATGCGCGGTAAATTAATCAAGCCAGAAGCCATTGCAAATGCCGTCTATCTATTATCGTTAGAGGAAGCGGATGCGATCAATGGAAGTGTAGTCATGGTCGATGATGGCTATGCATCTTTTAAGTGATTTTCAAAAAAAAAAGAAAACATCGTCCCAATTAGACGATGTTTTCTATTTATGATATATGGGAATATTAATTCTAACAAATCAAAGGTAATATTGACCGATTGCTACCACCGAGATATCATAGAAATAGATTGGTGAAACCGGTCTTATCTTTATAAAAGAAGGTTGATATTTTTGAAAAAAGGGCAGCAAACCAAAGAACGAATCATAAATGTAGCCCGGACTCTTTTTGCCACTAAAGGTTTTGACATGACAAGAACGAATGAAATTGCCTCTGCATGCAATGTTTCCGAAGCTACTATTTATAAATACTTTGACAGCAAAAAAGATTTGCTTTTGGCTACAATCACCCCTAATGAAAATGAGGAACCCGAAGATGTGACTAGCCATCTAGCCACGGATGAACTAGTGGAGAATCATGTTTGCACCATGATAAGAAAAATTCTTGAAAATAAAGAACAGTTTTCAATATTATTTAGGGAAACACAATTCGATCAAGATATTTCAAAGCAATATATAGATCAGATTTTCAAGACAAATGCCAAGCATATTGAAATACAAAAGAGAATAGATAGCGGAGAGATACAATATATCTCTGACATTATCCTATTTAATGTAGGGATCATTTCTTTTACATTGGCATTATCTACACATTATGAAATCCATCAACAAAAAAAGGAGCCGTATTTTACTCCTGAACGAATTAAGAACATTGCACAACTTTTGGTATATGGTATTCATGGTAAACAAAATCATACATAAAGAAACGGTCATATTTAAAGGCATGTGCATCAAGCCGCAAATATGACCGTTTTATATGCATTCAGAAACGATGCAGTCAAATTTGTGAATCTATTAAACCAGAGTGTAAGATTTGACTTATATTTTTCAGACTATTACGATAAATGTATACTACACGAAATGCTTTACGAAGAATTTATCTGGAAATCATGTAACAATGGAGGGGGATTGTATGAGCGATATCGTAATTTTATCAGGAAGTCCGGCTATTCCATCAAGAACGGACATTTCACTAAAACATATTCAATCATTAGTCGAAAAAGAAGGATTTACCACAGCTTATTTCTCAATAACGGATTTCTCAGCAGATGATTTATTCCAAGGGAAATATAATAGCGAAGATATTTTAAAACTTTCAGAGAGAATTCAAGCAGCCAGAGGAATCATCATTGGTTCACCGGTTTATAAGGCTTCTTATACAGGTGTATTAAAAGCCTTGATTGATTTGCTGCCAGAAGGTGCTTTCAAGGGTAAGCCAGTTCTGCCAATCATGATTGGTGGAAGTAACAGGCATCTATTGGCGATTGACTATGCGCTTAAACCATTAATCTCAATATTAAAAGGCGAACCGCTTCAGGGCATTTACTTTGTTGATAAGGAAATAGATAAACAGAATTCTGAAAATCCGATTAATGATTCACATTTAATTGATCGTGTCCAGAGTCAAGTTCAAGAATTTGTAGAAGCAATACAGTTAAGAAATTAATGAATTTCAAGTAATCCCTTCAACAAAAGGACTGGCATTCAAACGTATTTCTTAAAGTGATTACATTCGTCAATAATAGGTTTATTAATGAAAATAGACTCATTTTTTTGGAGACTCTATCTAAAAAAATGAGTCTATTTTCGTATTTAAATGAACATAAAATCATAAATTGAATAGTGTGTATAAAAATAACAGTTCATCCATAATATTAAACCAAGTTATTTTATAAGAAAACTCCATTGACAAGGATTAAATATATGTTAATATTTAAAATAATAAAACTTATCCAGAGCGACGGAGGGAATTGGCCCTTTGAAGTCCAGCAACCTGCATGATGGATGCAAGGTGCTACCTCCAACAAAATGTTGATCATTTTGGAAGATAAGGTAATGATATTTACCTTGGGATCTTTCCATCATGGAAAGATTTTTGTTTTTGGAAAAATTTCAGGTAAACCATAACAATGTAAGGTTGTATGGAATTATATAAAATTAAGAAATTCATTTAATCAGCGTCGAAAATAAAATATTCGCAGATTTTCTTAAAGGAGGAACTGGTTTGGATAAAGAGAATCAGCTTGAAGAAATATTTGAACGACTTCAAGAAATGCTTAATTCAATGAAATATGGATCGATTACACTTATAGTCCAGGATGGTAAAATCATTCAAATGGAAAGAAATGAAAAATTAAGAATTAAATAAGGTATCTGCTGACTAGAAAAACTAGAGGCGGGTTTAACTGATATAAAGAGAGTATTGGTTAGATTCGTCTCTTTTTCCTAGAATCAAATAAACTGGGGAAGATTAAAACGGGTATTGATCAACAGTTACTCTAATCTGATACAGCAAGTTTTTAGAGGGGGCTACAAAAGTTGGCTGGATTAATAAACTATGAAAATTTCAATTCAGGGGAATTCCCTGTATTTCCTGAAGACAGTGACACAAAAGGAGCTTTGGAAGTTCTGCAATGGGCGAATGACCATTATGGAAACAAACTGATTTATGCTTGCAGTTTTGGTATTGAAGGCATCGTGCTTACGGATTTATTGGCGAAGGTCAACCCTTCGGCAAAAATTGTTTTCCTTGATACAGATGTTCATTTTGAAGAGACCTACCAATTGATCGAGCAAGTGAAGAAGCGCTATCCAAAACTTTCAATCGAAATGAAGAAACCTGCCTTGACGCTTGAGGAACAAGCAGCGGAATATGGGGATGAATTATGGCTTAGTGATTCCAATAAGTGCTGTAACATCCGTAAGATCATTCCGCTTACCGATGTGCTTTCAACGGCAACAGCCTGGCTTTCGGGACTGCGGAGGGAGCAATCCGAAACAAGGGCTAAAACCGAGTATATCAATAAGGATAATAAGTTCAAGTCGGTTAAAATATGTCCACTCATACATTGGACATGGAAAGACGTTTGGCGCTACGCCCACAAAAACGGACTTCCATATAATATCCTGCATGATAATGGATATCCTAGCATTGGATGTAAAACGTGTACAGCACCTGCATTCAATGCAGATGATTTACGCTCAGGCCGTTGGCAAGGAGCACAAAAAACGGAATGCGGATTGCATTTATCTTAAATAAATAGAAACCATAGGGGGAAATTAGCATGACAATCAGTCTACCGCACGGAGGAACATTAATCGATCTTTGGGAACCAAAATATGATTTTAGTAAAATAACAAAGGCAATCGAAATCGATGAAATCGCTTTAAGTGATCTTGAATTGATAGGCACTGGTGCCTACAGTCCGATTAAGGGATTCTTTACAAAAAGTGACTATGAGACAGTGGTCAGGGATATGAGGCTTAGCAGCGGACATGTATGGAGCATCCCGATTACGCTTCCTTTGACCAAAGAAATTGCAGAAACCCTTACTATAGGTGAAGAAGTAACGCTGACTCATGAGGGTGAAACATACGGGGTTCTCACCGTTTCCGATATTTACACTCCGGATAAGCAATTGGAAGCGACATTAGTATATCAAACGGATGATGAGAAGCATCCCGGAGTGAAAAATTTATTTAACCGCGGTGATGTATATGTCGGCGGGGAAATAAAGTTGATTAAGAGAATAGAGCGTCCGTTATTCCAAGCTAATTATCTGGACCCTGTCGAGACAAGGAAAGCTTTTGCTGAAAAAGGGTGGGAAACGGTTGTCGGTTTCCAAACGAGGAACCCTGTTCACCGTGCACATGAATATATTCAAAAGACAGCATTGGAGATTGTCGACGGCTTATTCTTAAATCCTCTCGTAGGTGCCACTAAATCCGATGACATTCCGGCAGATGTAAGAATGGAAAGTTACAAAGTGCTGCTTGAGAAATATTATCCCAAGGATCGTGTCTCCCTTGCAGTTTTCCCTGCTGCCATGCGTTATGCAGGACCTAGAGAAGCCATTTTCCATGCAATGGTCCGTAAAAATTATGGATGCACCCATTTTATCGTCGGACGTGATCATGCGGGTGTGGGCGATTATTATGGCACATATGATGCCCAAAAAATCTTTGGGAATTTTAACGCCGATGAGTTAGGGATCACGTTATTATTCTTTGAACATAGTTTTTACTGTAAAGCATGCGGCAACATGGCTTCCGCTAAAACTTGTCCGCACGGCAGGGAAGATCATGTCATCCTGTCTGGAACGAAGGTAAGGGAAATGTTGCGTAATGGAGAAATTCCTCCAGCTACCTTTAGCCGTAAAGAGGTCATCGAGGTGTTGATCGAAGGTCTGAAAAAGAATGAAGTTTATAACTGATAGGACATAAATTGAAGGATCACATGAAGAGGGGGATTATTATATGAGTAAAAGTACGAATGTCACTTGGCATGAAACGTCATTGACCAAGGAGCTCCGCCGGAAGCAAAACGGGCATGAAAGCACAGTTCTATGGTTTACAGGACTCTCGGGTTCCGGAAAATCAACGATTGCGAACGCGGTCGCAAAAGAATTATATAATCGGAATATTCGAAGCTATGTTTTGGATGGTGATAATATCCGCCACGGTTTAAATAAAGATTTAGGTTTTTCTGAAGAGGATCGAACCGAGAATATTAGGCGGATCGGTGAGGTTTCCAAGTTATTCGTGGATAGTGGGCAGTTCGTATTGACTGCCTTCATATCTCCATTCAGGGCAGATCGGCAGATTGTACGTGATTTACTCGAAGAAGGGGAGTTTATTGAAGTATACATAAAGTGTCCGATCGAAGAGTGTGAGGTGCGTGATCCAAAGGGTCTATATGATAAGGCACGTAAAGGAATCATAAAAGATTTTACCGGAATCGACTCTCCGTACGAAGAACCAGAACAACCGGAAATCATTTTAGAATCCGACCAATACAGCATTGAAGAGTGTGTTGAACAGGTAATCGGCTATTTGACAGCAAAGAAAGCGATTTAATCAAGGAGGAAATGTAATGGTTTACGAAAAATTTTGGTCGGAAAATCCACTAATCGCTAAAAATAAAACGGAAATCTGGAAATTGGAAAAAGACGGATTGAAGATATTTGATGATATTCCACATTAAGCAGCAAATGGTTTTGATTCCATCCCTAAAGAGAATTGGGATATGTTCAAGTGGGCAGGTCTATACCTGCAACGGCCAAAAGAAGCTGGTTACTGGATGATGCGTGTCGTTATTCCCGGAGGTATCCTGACGTATGATCAACAAATAACTCTAGCTAACATCGCAAAAGATTACGGGAGGGGCGTATATGACATTACAACCCGTCAAGCCATTCAATTCCACTGGCTGACTATCGAACAAGTCCCGGATATCTTAAATCGTTTGGAAAAGGTTGGAATGACTACGGCTGGTGCTTGTGGTGATATCACACGTAATATCATCGGGAATGCATTAGCAGGCATCGATCCCGATGAACTTTTTGATACACGCGAGGTACTTTATGATGTATTTGAGTATTTCCGCCTTAACGAAGACTATTCCAACCTTCCGAGGAAATATAAAATGTCCATCAGTGCTAATATCCATAATGCTTCGAATGCTGAAATCAACTGTGTTTCATTCAATCCAGCCACTAAAGAAATCGATGGGGTGACGGAAGTTGGATTTCACGTGAAAGTAGGCGGGGGGCTTTCCTCCGTTCCGATGCTGGCAGAAGAACTTGATTTATTCATTTTACCTGAAAAAACAGTGGAAGTAGCGGCCGCCATCACGACGATATTCCGTGACTTTGGGTACCGTGAAAAGCGTCATCGCTCGCGCTTGAAATTCCTTGTTGCTGACTGGGGTCCTGAACAATTCAAGGAAAAATTGCTGGAATACACCGGTCCGCTTCCTGAAAAGGGAGAAAGTGCGGTGAAGGGATGGAATGCAGGTTATTTCTACGGCATCCATAAACAAAAGCAAGATGGTCTTAACTATGTTGGAGTCAATATACCAGTGGGTCGTCTAAATCCGGACGAAGTGATTGAGTTTGCCGAACTTGCGAAAAAATATGGAAATGGTGAAATCCGCAACTGTAATTCCCAAAATCTAATCATTCCCAATGTGCCGGATGCAAAACTTGAGGAATTAAAGCAGGAAACCATCTTTGAAAGATTTCCATATCAACCAAAGAAATTCATTGGTTATTCCGTCTCTTGTACAGGCATTGAGTATTGCAACCTGGCCCTTGTAGAAACTAAAAACCGAATGAGGACCATTTCTGAATCACTGGACAAGGAAATAGATCTCGATGTACCTGTAAGGATGCATATGGTCGGTTGTCCGAATAATTGCGGTCAAAGAGCCATCGCCGAAATAGGGCTGCAAGGCATAAAAATGAAAAACCAGGACAAAAAGATGGTCGAGGCATTTGAAATATACGTTGGAGGAACGCTGGACGAAGGCGGGAAGTTCAATGAAAAACTTAAAGGAAAAGTGGAAGCTGATCAGCTCTATCATGTTTTGAAAGAATTGATCCTATTTTTCAAAGAAACAAAACTTCTATCAGAAACCTTTCTCGATTTTGTGGAAAGGATAGGGGTAGACGAGTTACAAAGTAAACTTGATGATATATTAGCGGGAGTTTCCGTTTAATAGGGGAAGGTAAGCATTCCATGAATCTATACCGTTTTGAAGTCACTATCAAGGAAAAACCAATCCATGTCATCATTGTTGCCGATTCAGATGAAAAGGCTTTTGAACTTGTTGATATCGAACTGGAAAAGCATTATTTGAAATTGCCTGAAGTGGATGACATCTCATTATATGAAAAAAGGAAAATTAAAAATGGAGCAGGTTTCGTTTTATCGGAATTCGAAACAATTCTCTAAGGGAAGGCAGGTTGCAAAAATGGGGAAAGTATATCTAGTAGGAGCCGGTCCCGGAGATCCAGATTTAATTACATTAAAAGGATTAAAATGCATTCAAGAAGCTGATGTCATTTTATATGATCGACTTGTGAATAAAGAACTATTGAATCATGCAAAAGACGGTGTAGAGCTGATTAATTGCGGTAAACTGCCGGATTATCATTTATTGCAGCAGGATACCATCAATCGGTTCCTGGTCAAATATGCAAAAAAGGGGAAAATAGTCACCCGCTTGAAAGGCGGAGATCCTTTCGTCTTTGGGAGAGGCGGGGAGGAAGCGGAAGCCCTTGCCAAAAGTGGCGTGAGCTATGAAATCGTACCAGGAATTACCGCTGGAATCGCCGCTACAGCTTATGCGGGAATTCCAGTTACACATAGGGACCATGCTTCATCATTTGCAATTGTTACCGGTCATCGGAAAAAGGATGAAGAGGATAATATCAAGTGGGAATCCCTTGCAAAAGGAATCGATACATTGGCCATTTATATGGGCGTTAAAAACCTGCCATATATTCAAGGAAAACTATTGGAACATGGAAAAAGTCCTGAGACTCCGGTAGCCCTTATTCATTGGGGGACATTAAAAACGCAAAAAACAGCTGTCAGTACATTGGCTAATGTAGTGGAAACCGCCAATAACGAACAGATTTCGAACCCTTGCATGATAGTCGTGGGCGATGTCGTTAATTTACGAGAAAAAATTAAATGGTTTGAAGGAAAACAAACCGAAAATTTGTTGGCGAATGAGGCCTTTTAATGGAAGCCATTTTATATATTTGCCATGGCAGCCGTGTTAAAGAAGCTTCAACCCAAGCCATTGATTTTATTAAAGTTTGTATGCAAGCACAGCCCAATTCCATTCAAGAGTATTGCTTCTTGGAATTGGAAACTCCAACAATTGAAGAAGCCTACGAACGATGCGTACAAAAGGGTGCGACGAGAATCATTGCCATTCCAGTTCTATTGCTAACAGCTGTACATGCAAAACATGATATTCCAGTCATATTGAACAAAATGAAAGAACGGTACCCTGCCGTTGACTTGAAATATGGAAGGCCAATTGGTGTCAGTGATAAAATGGTTGACATATTAGTGGAACGGTTGGAGGAAACAAATGTAAAGGTTACGGAGGATTCCTTGGTTTTATTGGTTGGAAGGGGAAGCAGTGATCCCGACGTGAAAAGGGATTTGTCTCGATTGGCCGATTTGCTAAGGAATAGGTTTCAAAAAATCCGTGTGCAAGAGTGTTATTTGACAGCTGCCACACCGAGCTTAGGAGAAGCATTGGAATTTGCACAGGAATCTCGATCAAACCAAGTATTTATCATTCCTTACCTATTGTTTACCGGTCTCTTAATGCAGTCCATCGAAAATAGTATAAAAATGATCCAAAAAAAGGGTAAGCAGAAATTCATACTTTGCCGATACCTAGGTTATCACCCAAAGATTGAAAAAGCCATATCGGAACGAATTCATGAAGTGAGTGGGGAGGGAGCTTATGTATCCAATTACGCTTAATATTGAGAAAAGAAAGTGTGTCATCATCGGCGGTGGGAAAATTGGTTTCTTTAAAGCGGGTCCAATATTGGAAGCCGGTGCTGATGTGACAGTCGTAAGCCCCGAGATATGCACTGGTTTTCAATTGTTGGAGAAAGAAGGTAAGATTCGAGTTTTACTTAAAGAAGTGGAAGAAACAGACTATAAAGATGCGTTTTTAATCATTGTTGCAACAAACTCTACTGAAGTTAATGAACGAGTGTACGAAAATGCATCCGAAAGTCAGTTGGTGAACGTAATCAGTAATCATGAGCTGGGTAATTTTCATATACCGGCGACAGTGAATAGAGGCATGCTTTCCATAAGTGTTTCCACCAATGGAGCAAGTCCAACGCTCGCAAAAAAAATTCGGAATGACTTAGGTAAAGTATATGATGAATCGTATGAAGAATATCTTGAATTCCTTTTTGAAGCAAGGATGATAATAAAGAATGGTTCATTTTCAAAAGAGGAAAAATCCAAGTTATTGAAAGATTCAATAGAGGATATTTATAAATATTCCCTAAAAGAAAGATATCGTTTTTTAGCTAGGCTTTTACCAGTAGAAGCTGAAGAAAATATATCATTGGGCTGATCAGAAAAACTGAAGGCACCTAACCAACATGTCATTTCATTTTGGTTAGGTGCCTCTTTGTGTCTTAACGGAAATCTAAATGGTTTATACAGGCAAACGGTACCGTCGGGTCGGTGTTATTTAGGTTCTATTTTAGTGAAAAAAGGGGAATGTCATGAAAAAGTTAATCGTTTTAGCCTTTATCGGGTTTTTAGCCCAATTAATCGATGGCTCGCTTGGAATGGGGTATGGAGTGAGTTCCACTTCCTTATTGTTGACATTCGGGATTGCCCCTGCAGTAGCATCAGCATCCGTTCATTTATCGGAAGTAGTGACCACAGCAGTATCCGGAGCTTCGCATATAAAGTTTGGGAATGTGGATAGAAATATGGTCTATCGTTTGATAATTCCAGGTTCTGTTGGTGCATTTGTAGGTGCATGTTTCCTGAGCAACCTGCCAGCCGAATTAGCAAAACCGTATATTGCCATATTTTTATTTGGCCTGGGTGTTTACGTTTTATTCCGCTTTTTATTTATTTTTAAACCGTCGAAGGAAACTGAAATCGTAAAGCCATTGACCGCAAAACAATCCATTCCGTTAGGCCTTTTTGCAGGCTTTTGTGATGCAACAGGCGGAGGCGGTTGGGGACCGATTGCAACGCCCGTTTTATTGTCAAAAAAAGGCATGACGGCGAGAAAAGCCGTAGGGACTGTAGATACGAGTGAATTTGCCATTGCTTTCTTCGGAAGTCTTGGTTTTATCATTTCGCTTGGATGGGAAGCTGTCAATTGGCTTTGGGTCGTAGCATTGATAATTGGTGGTGTGGTTGCCGCACCGATTGCAGCCTGGCTCGTCAGGATGCTACCTGCTCAATTAATGGGTGTTTTAGTGGGTGGTTTCATTATCTTAATCAATGTAAGAACATTATTAGCTACATGGATTCCGATTGAAGCTCATATATATATCTATACAGGCATAGTGATTATATGGCTTTCTGGAATTCTTCTAACCATCAATAAGATGTCCAATGCGAGAAAACATGATCATATCGAACAACGGCAAAATGTTTCCTGATTTCCGAGATTGAAAGAAGCGAATATACACAAAAGCGTATTCAGAAATGTAACTTAAAAACTCGTAGGTACATAAATGCCTACGAGTAAAGTATTTTGCCATGGATTACCCCTTTAAAGTTGTTGTTCATTAAAGGTTCTTGATCCTGTCAAATAGATTTAACTCTCTTAATTATCGAGAGATTGAAGCCCCCGGTCTATTCTCCTAACAGATTAATCAATGGTATCCCCTTTAAAAAAGTCAGCTATCGTGAGAGATTTAATAATTTTAGAACAGCAGCAGAACCATTAATTGATGGCCATGCATTTAGTTCAAATGAGTGAATTGTACTTTCATATAATATAATAAGCGTTATAATATTTTTTTATTATCGATTTTAAATCCCTTCCTATTTGAACATCGGGATTTAGTTGTTGGAGGCTATTTCACCGTCCCAAAATATCCGAGATTTCCATAAAAAATAAAAGGGCCTTTCGCATGCCTTTGTTTTCAAAGTAACCAGGCCATTGGTCTGCATGTGCACTTTCACATTCTCTTGTTCCCCAGTGAAATGAATGAACTCTTTCTTGCTTTAAAAATTGGATGCTATCAGCTACATGCTTTAATGTCCATTAGCTGGCTGTCGTTTTCGACGATGAATACATGAAGATTGGGGACATCCTCTATTTTTGAATACCTGAAAGCTTTGTTTAAAAGCATGCACGTTTTTGCTTTATGCCGGGTTGTCTTTGTGAGTATAGATTTGGGCACTCAGAGGATATTCACTTTTCTTCATAATTCCAATGAAGGGGAATGGGGAGAAATCGGTTATCAAATCCATTGCATTTAATGGTGTATTCTTTGGGAAGTAATTTTGTATATGTTTTTTTACCGGTTCACTAACTGCAACAGCGCCATTTGTAAACTGTAAAAAAACTTGTATAACTAATTTCCGGAAGTGTGTCCCGTGAAGAGTCAGGAACGGACTTTTTTAGGAGCAATAGGTTTTTTAATATTCAATTTGTCAGTTTTTCACCCATATTATTCAGCTATCATCGTTCATTCTATTCAAAACGTTATTAGTTTTGGCTGTTTTCGCATACTTTGTTGCTATTTACCAAGTGATGTGGTGTGGTTGATTTCCCCTCAAAATGCTCGCCTTCCGCGGGGCGGGCGGTGAGACCCTCCTCGGCGTAAACAAATGGGGTCTTACCTGTCCCTCTGCTCCCGCAGGAGTCTCGCACTTCCACTCCAATCAACCTTAAATAGTCGCGTTTTAAAAACAACAATCTTAACGAGAAGAGCCTTGGTTTTTAATATAAGTCGTGAAAATGGCGGAAAAGGTAGTTAAATATTTTTCAGTTTTGTACAATGATTAAATAGTAAATAGCAAATTTTAAAAGGAGTTTTAATATGGAGGGCATCTCTGATCATTTAAAGGAAGATTTGGATATATTGTTCGTAGGTTTCAATCCAAGCATTCGTTCAGGCCAGACTGGCCATCATTATGCGAATCCAAACAATCGCTTTTGGAGAATCCTCTTCGAGTCGGGGTTGACGCCAAGGAAATATGAACCAACGGAAGACTCGTCTTTACTGGAACTAGGTTATGGTTTCACCAATATCGTTTCAAGGCCTACAAAAGGTGCGGACGAAATCACTAAAGAAGAGTACATAAAAGGAAGGAAGCAATTAAAAAGGAAAATTGAAAAGTATAAACCTAAACTAGTCTGTTTTGTAGGCAAGGGTGTCTATCAGGAATATCGTCAATTACGAAAATTCTCTTGGGGGCTTCAAGAAGAACCTTCATTGAATGAGACCATTGAATTCGTTGCCCCTTCTTCCAGCGGTTTAGTAAGAATGCCGATAGAACAAATCATCGAAATATATAGGGAGTTGCCAATTCTGCTTGGCAAGCTGAAAAGCAATTGATTAAAACAAGGGTGGAATTTTATGAGTCAGGATAGTGCTGAATGGAAAAGCGATGGATTTTCCGAGGTTAATGATGGGGAAGGCTTTTGGCAAGGAGTAAAGGATTGCATTCCTACATTATTGGGATACCTAAGTATCGGTTTTGCTGCAGGGGTCGTCGAAAAAACGTCTGGATTAAGTATGATTGAAGTGGCACTTATGTCGCTTTTGCTCTATGCAGGGTCTGGCCAATTCATAGCTGCGGGGATGATAGCTGCAAGTCATCCAGTATCGGCCATAATTTTTACGATTTTTTTTGTGAACAGTCGCCATCTATTACTTAGTGCTGCATTGGCTCCATATTTCAAGCAGCAAAGTTTGAAACAAAACCTGATAACCGGAGCCTTATTAACTGATGAAACCTTTGGAGTGGCCGTCACGGCGGCACAGAAGAGGAAACAACTTGATTTTCAATGGATGCTTGGACTGAATCTTGCAGCCTATTTAAATTGGTTCATTGCAAATATTGCCGGCGGTTTCTTTGGCCAATGGATTCCAAATCCCGAAAAATATGGGATGGACTTCGCCCTGCCAGCGATGTTTATCGGCCTTTTAGTTCTGCAAATATTAAGTAAAAAGGACTTTTTTATAGATCTTGCAGTCGCGTTTAGCAGCATATTAATCGTTGTTGCAGTAAGTTTCTTCTTTCCAGGCAGTACTGGCGTCATAGTGGCAACTGTTGTAGCTGCAACGATAGGGATGGTGATTGGCAGGTGGAAATAAGCGGATATATCCTTGCTGTGATTGTAGGGATTTCGATTGTAACTTTCATACCCAGGGTCGTCCCTTTGGTACTGCTTAGTAAAATGGAGATTCCAAAGTGGGGCATCGATTGGCTTAAGCATGTGCCAGTGGCTGTAATGGCGGCGTTGTTGGCTCAAGAACTTCTATTATCGGAACAGGTCTTTTCAATTAAGGATAATGCTTTGAATTTGGCCGCAGCTTTACCGGCTTTTCTGGTTGCCATTTTTACGAGAAGTCTATTGGGTACGGTTGTGATTGGCGTGCTTTCATTGATGATATTACGATTTTTCTTTTAATATATACTAAACAATTAAATGATAGGCCGATATAACCAGTAATGGATTGCCATTACTGGGTTTTTATTTTTCAAAGAACATTTTTCATGACAGGCCGCTTTTTTAGTTCGTTTCGATTAGGCAAATGACGCTTTTTAATGAACATTGGAAGCTTGATTATCAAAAAGGGCAGTGATTACATAAACTAAGGTGAATGTACTTCTGAAAAATTGTTTTGGTTAGCTGAATTGAAAGCGCTTCAAATTGAAAATGAAACAACAAACGTTTAGAAAATGGGAGTCTGTCAACAATGGGAATAGGCAAGTTACTATGGAGGTGTCAATTAATGAATGTGAATGGTGCACTAGAGGTTCTTGATCGCATGCGGCTTCCTAATGGCGCATATACTGCAAGCGTTTCCGATGATTATAATTATGTCTGGATAAGGGATGTCGTTTATACAGTAATCCCTTTCATAAATGATCCATCCAATCGTTACGAGAAAGCATATCATGCTTTATTCGACTTATTTCAATCCTATGAGTGGAAGATAGATATTCATACGGAACAGAAACCTCAGTTTTTATTTGAACATATCCATGCAAGGTATTCCACTGAGCTTAAAGAACTGCCCGATGAGTGGGGGCATGCCCAGAATGATGCGATAGGTGCCTTTTTATGGGGTGTCGGTGAAGGGTATAGGCATGGTAAAAAGGTGATGAGAAATCAACGGGATTTACAAATTGTTCAAAAGTTGGTCAATTACTTGGAATGCCTGCAATATTGGCAATCGGAAGATAATGGGATGTGGGAAGAAAATATAGAAATCCACGCTTCAAGCATAGGTGCATGTGTGGCTGGTTTGAATTCAGTCAAAATGCTGGTCAGCGTCAAGGAAGAGCTGATTAAAAAGGGAGAAGAAACTCTTCGTTTCTTACTTCCAAGGGAAAGTTATTCAAAAGAGACGGATTTAGCCCTTTTATCCTTAATTTATCCTTATCGGCTGGTAGACCGTGAAATAGCAATAAAAATATTGAAGAATGTCACGGAGCGCCTTGAAAGAACAAATGGTTGTATAAGATATGAAAAGGACCTTTATTATAATGACGGTCAAGAGGCGGAATGGTGTTTCGGGCTTCCGTGGTTGGGCTTATGCTACCTTGAACTTGGAATGATGAACAAAGTTAAGGAATATATTGATAAAACGAAAATGATCATACCGGAAAATTGGGAAGTACCCGAATTATATATAGGGGGCAGGAATATTCCGAACAAGAATACTCCTTTGGCATGGTCAGTATCATTATCCTATTTATTTTTGACGAAGACTTCCATGATTCGAACTGAACAAATAACATGAAGCATTCATACATGATACCTTAAAGCTCTTTCCAAAAAAATGGGGAGGGCTTTTATTGGTATAATAATTTTTTTTACAATAAATGTATAATTTTCTTGAAAAATGTTTGAATTTACAAAAAAACGGCTATTTATAACAATATCTTCACCTCCATTTGAAGGATTAATATCATTTTCATCGAATATATATAATAACTGGGGAAGGATGATTAAAATACTATCGATTCAATACTGATGGAGGGGTTTTATTGAGTGCAATTATTGACCAGCTACAAGAGATTTATCCAAGCGATTTCGATTTGTATTTATTTCATGAAGGCACCCTTTATGAAAGCTATAAAATGCTTGGGGCACACATTGTAACATCATTAGGTAAAGAAGGAGTACGCTTCGCCGTTTGGGCCCCCCATGCCAAGCAAGTTTCAGTAGTCGGTAATTTTAATAATTGGGACGGAAAAGATCATGCGATGAAAAGGATCGAGCGATCAGGTATCTGGGTGTTGTTCGTACCGGGACTACAAGAAGGGGAACTCTATAAATACGAAATACATACACCTGGAAGTAAACGAATCCTAAAAGCCGATCCATATGCCTTTTATTCGGAAGTCAGACCAAATACAGCCTCGGTCATTAAAAGGCTGGATAATTTTGAATGGCAAGATTCGAAGTGGATAGCTAATAGGAAAAAGGAAAATATTTATCATAAACCCATGTCCATTTATGAAGTGCACCCAGGAACATGGAAACAGAAAGAAGATGGCGAGTTTTATTCGTACCGTGAATTGGCTGATAGGTTGATTGATTATGTGATTGAAAATGGTTTTACACATATTGAAATCATGGCCATAATGGAACACCCATTTGATAAATCGTGGGGATACCAGGTCACGGGCTATTATTCTGTAACCAGTCGTTACGGCTCGCCGGAAGATTTTAAATATTTAATTAACCTTTGCCACAAAAAGGGCATAGGGGTAATTCTTGACTGGGTTCCCGCCCATTTTTGTAAAGACGCGCATGGACTTTCCCGTTTCGATGGAACGCCTCTCTATGAACCAATTGATCATACTAGAGCAGATCGCCCGTTATGGGGGACATACAACTTTGATTTTACCAAACCTGAAGTAATCAGTTTCCTTATATCAAATGTAATGTTTTGGATGGAGGTATACCATATTGATGGAATCCGTGTCGATGCGGTATCGTCAATGGTTTACTTAAATCATGATAATCCATTGCCGATCAAGCTGAAAAACCAGTTTGGCGGTGAGGAAAACCTGGAGGCCATACAATTTTTGCAAAAGCTTAACGAAGTGGTTTTCGAGAAATATCCCAATGCATTAATGATGGCTGAAGAAGCAACAGACCGACCACTTATAACTTCTCCTACCGATATAGGCGGCCTGGGCTTTAATTACAAATGGAATATGGGATGGACTAACGATATCCTTCGTTATATGAAACTTGAAACGGGGGAAAGGCCAAATCATCATAGTCTCTTAACATTTTCTTTTTTCTATGCTTTTTCAGAAAATTTCGTCTTGCCCTTTTCACATGATGAAGTGGTTCATGGCAAGAAGTCTTTATTGAATAAGATGCCAGGCGACTATTGGCAGAAATTCGCTAATCTACGGTTACTCTTTGGGTATTTCATGACACATCCCGGAAAGAAGCTTCTATTCATGGGCGGTGAATTTGGCCAGTTCATAGAATGGAAAGATGAGGAACAATTGGATTGGCTTCTTTTGGAATATGAATCACACGAAAAACTGGCCTATTACTTCCGCACCCTACAGGATTTTTATAGGCAATCATCCTCCCTTTGGCGACTGGATCATGTCCAGGAGGGGTTTGAGTGGATAGATCCGAACAATAGTAAACAGAGTATCATTACCTTTATGAGAAAGGGTAAACGCAAAGGCGATTATTGCATTGTTGTCTGTAATTTTTCTGCACAGGCTCATGCTCAATATCAAATTGGCGTACCATCCCAGGGTAAATATATAGAGGTTTTCAGCAGTGATTCAGCATCTTTCGGAGGATCGGGACAGATCAATGAGGAACCCATTAATGTCAAAAAGGAACCATACCATAATCAACCATTCAGCATGGAAATAACAGTACCTCCATTAGGCATTTCCATTTTTATGAAGCAAACAAAAAAAAGGCGGGGGAGAGTGAACGAATAATGGGAGCGAAAAAATGGATAGCAATGTTATTGGCAGGAGGCCAGGGTTCAAGGTTAGGTGAATTGACAATTGGTTTGGCAAAACCAGCTGTTCCCTTTGGCGGTAAATATAGAATCATCGATTTTCCATTAAGTAACTGCACTCATTCTGGTATTGATACGGTTGGGGTACTGACTCAATACCAGCCATTGATTCTAAATGATTATGTTGGTAATGGCAAAGCTTGGGACCTTGATCTGGATGTTGGCGGAGTTTCCGTACTTCCCCCTTATCAAGGGAAAGAAGGCGGGGAATGGTATAAAGGGACGGCAAATGCTGTTTATCAAAATATCCAATATATTGATAACTATGATCCGGAACATGTACTGATTCTTTCGGGTGACCATATTTATAAGATGGATTACAGTAAGATGCTGGATTATCACATCGAAAAAAATGCAGAGGCAACCATAGCAGTCATTCAAGTACCGTGGCAGGAAGCAAGTCGTTTCGGGATCATGAATACCAATGATGATGATAAAGTCACTCAATTCGATGAAAAACCAAAGTATCCAAAGAGCAATCTCGCTTCAATGGGAGTTTACCTTTTCAAGTGGAAAACCCTAAGAAGGTATTTAATAAATGATGAAAAGGATGAAAATTCCTCCAATGATTTCGGCAGCAACATCATTCCAAAGATGCTTGAAGACAGAAAAAAGCTATATGCCTATCGTTTCAATGATTATTGGAAAGATGTCGGAACTGTCGAAAGCCTATGGCAGGCACATATGGACTTATTGGAGGATACGCCAAATTTCCAGTTGGATGATCAGAAATGGAAAATTTTTGCCCGCAATGCAAATCATCCGCCGCAATATATATCACCGGATGCCGAGGCCAGTCAGTCACTAATCAATGAAGGGTGCATGATTCATGGGAAAATTGAACATTCGGTTTTATCCTATAATGTACAGGTAGGCTATGGGTCAACCATAAAAGATTCAGTCATCATGCCAAATGTCACTATTGGTGAAAACGTTCATATAGAAAGAAGCATCATAGCAAGCAATTGTGTTATAGAAGATGGTGCAGTAGTTGGCAATTCAGCGATTACATCCGATATTACCTTAATTGGTGAAAATCAAACCATTATCAATCCAAACAAAAAAAAGATCACTCTTAATTAGAAAAAGGGGAAGATGCTATGGAAAATGTGTTGGGTATTATTAACTTAATCAATGAAAGACAACATTTAAAAGATCTCACTGCTCACCGAAATGTAGCATCTGTGCCATTTGGTGGACGCTACCGTTTGATTGACTTTACGATGTCGAATCTCATTAATGCAGATGTATCAAAAGTAGCCGTTTTCCCAAAAGAAAAGTATCTTTCTGTTATGGATCATCTTGGCTCAGGTAAAGAATGGAACTTGGCTCGGCGTTCAGGAGGCTTATACATCTTGCCCCCTATCCATCCGGATGAAACGGTAACGGGTGATATGAAACAATTTCATGATCATCTCAGTTTTTTCGAACGTGCAGAGGCAGATACTGTCATCATTTCCCCTGGAAGCCATGTATGCAAATTGGATTTTAATGAAGTGCTTGATTATCACAAAAAACAAAAAGCGGATATCACGGTCGTATATAAGGATTATGTAGGGGAATTGATTGAAAAACCAATCTATCACACATGCTCGGTAGATAAGGATGAAGACATTACGGACATTAGCTTTTATACCATCCCTAGACCTGGTGACCATGTTTGTCTAGAAACCTTCGTCATAAGTAAAACGCTATTGGTGAACTTAATCAAAAGCTGTGTTGCCAGTGGGGAATACGACTTTTTGAAAGACGCTGTGAAAGCAAATCTTCATCGCTTTACAGTCAAAGGCTATAATTTTACTGGAGATATGCCATTCATCCATTCCATTGAAAGCTTTCATTCCAGTAATATGAATTTCCTGAATCCTTCGGTAATCCGTTCTTTCTTCGGGGATACTTGGGATGTTTATACAAAAATCAAACATGAGGCACCAACCAAGTATTCAAGTTCTTCGAAGGTTGCCAATTCATTAATAGCCAATGGTTGTGATATTGAAGGGACTGTCGAAAACAGTATACTCTTCCGTGGGGTAAAGGTGAAAAAGGGTGCGATTATAAGAAATAGCATCATTATGCAAAAAGGCGTGATTGAAGAAGGAGCCATCGTTGAAAATGTCATAACTGATAAAGAAGTGAGAATTACTAGTGAAAAATCAGTTATTGGTTTAAAACAGCCTACTGTAATAAAAAAAGCGGAAGTAATTTAATAGAGGAGGTGCGGCAATGAATGTTGTATTTGCTGCTTCAGAATGCGCCCCTTTTATAAAAACGGGAGGGCTCGGAGACGTTATAGGAGCGCTCCCGAAAGCGCTGAAAAAACAGGGAGTCCATGTAAGTG
Organism: Peribacillus sp. NPDC056705; assembly: GCF_043656335.1. Classification (NCBI taxonomy): domain Bacteria; kingdom Bacillati; phylum Bacillota; class Bacilli; order Caryophanales; family Bacillaceae; genus Peribacillus; species Peribacillus sp. NPDC056705. Next base: position 44,038 of record NZ_JBHTYI010000022.1, read on the forward strand.
TCATTCTTCCTAAATATGGGGATCTTCCTGACCAATTCAAACAGGAATTGGAACATATGACGAGTATTGAAGTTCCTGTGGGTTGGCGCCAGCAATTCTGTGGCATCGAAAAACTTGTTGCTAATGGAATTACATATTATTTCTTGGATAATGAATATTATTTCAAAAGACATGGTAGTTATGGTTTCTTTGATGATGGCGAGAGGTTCGCCTTCTTTTCCCGTGCAATTTTAGAGGCTTTACCCTATTTAGGAGAAAAGCCGGATGTCATACACTGTCATGATTGGCAAACGGCCCTTGTCAGCGTTTTGCTGAAAGCTCATTATAGTAACCATCCATTCTATCAAGATATTAAAACGATATTTACTATACATAATTTACGCTATCAAGGAGTTTACCCTAAAGCTGTTTTAGCTGAATTACTCGATTTGAGTGAGTTATATTTTAATATCGATGGTCTTGAATTTCATGGAAATGTAAGTTATTTGAAAGGCGGCCTAGCTTTTTCTAACATTGTCACAACTGTAAGCCCAAGTTATGCGGAAGAAATTCAAAGTCCTTATTTCGGGGAAAATCTGGATGGTTTTTTACGTAAGAGAAATGGTGACCTTAAAGGGATTATCAACGGAATAGATTATGAAGAATATAATCCGGCGGCAGATGAACATCTTGCTGTTCCATTCGATTCCTATGAGGGTAAGATGGAGAATAAGCGTCAGCTACAGGAATCGTTGGACCTTCCTGTAAATGAGGGGGTCCCGGTTATATCGATGGTAACCAGGCTTGTTGATCAAAAAGGAATTGATCTTATTCTCCATGTTTTTCATGAAATGATGAACCAAGGAGTTCAATTCATTCTCTTAGGTACGGGTGATGAGCAATATGAATCGGCATTTCGCCATTTAGCTGACCAATATCCAAATCAGGTTTCAGTCAATACATATTTTGATGAGGGTTTAGCAAGACGGATATATGCGGGTTCTGATTTATTCTTGATGCCGTCACAATTCGAACCATGTGGTATCGGCCAGCTTTTGGCGTTGCGGTATGGTACTCTGCCTTTAGTGAGGGAAACTGGCGGACTTCGGGATACTGTCATACCGTATAATCAATTTACTGGTGAAGGCAATGGCTTCAGTTTTACGAATTATAATGCACACGATATGCTTCATACAATTGAGCAATCTGTTGGTCTGTACAAATTCCAGCCGAAAAGGTGGCGGAAAATGGCCGAAAGTGCAATGAAGTTAGACTTCAGTTGGACATCATCTTCCTTAAAGTATATGGAGCTGTATGAAAGTTTGATTCCTGTCATGAAGTGAGTAATTGGATAGGTAATACACAAAGCACTTGCGAATAATGTTTTCGTAAGTGTTTTGTTTCTTTTACCATCAAATATGGGTATATGTATAGATATATATATAATATTGCTGTGTAGGAGAATGAAAAGATGAAAAGAAGAAGAATGGAATTTGTATTTTTATTTATTTTAATTGCTTCAATCTATATGATCCTGTTCACTCAAGTAAGCTTCGACGTGAAGCTATTTTTTATTGGATTATATATTTTGGTCATGTTTATTACCATATTTTCACTCATGCTTGAAAATAGATTTGCCCACGAGACCCTTTTGTGGATGTATGTGCTTTTGTTTTTTCCTGTATTTGGATATGTATTTTATTTATTCTCAGGTCAGCTCTATTTAAAGGGGTATTTATTTCGAAGTAAAAGGAAAAAAGATCGTGAAGAATGGAAGAGCCTTGTCACACAGGTATCATCTCCAGATTTATCTTTCTTGAATAATCATCAGCAATCATTCGCAGCTTTTGCCAAAAATGCTTCTGAGACCATCATTAGTACATCATCGCAAACGGAAGTATTGAAAAATGGGAACGAAACGTTTACAGAAATCATAAAACAGTTAAAAAAAGCTGAGAAATTCATCCATATTGAATATTATATTTTTCGTTCCGACAGGCTTGGTACTGAAATTATAGATATACTTATTGAAAAAGCAAAAAGTGGTGTGGAAGTTTTATTCATTTTTGATGCTGCCGGAAGTTTAAGCCTTTCAAATAATGAAGTTAAACGGATGCAAAATGCCGGGATAAAAGCATATCCATTTTCTCCACTGAAACACGGATTTTTCAATCAAAAGTTTAATTTTAGGAATCACCGTAAAATAATCATCATAGATGGGGAAGTTGGCTTTGTTGGAGGTTTAAACGTAGGGGAGGAATATTTAGGACGAAATAAAAACATTGGTTTTTGGAGAGATACACATATGGTACTTAAAGGTGAAGCGGTATTTATGCTTCATACTGTTTTCCTTTTGGATTGGGAATATGTCAGTGGGGAAGATGTATTGCAAGAACGTCCAGAATTCAAGAATAAAGGGGAACAAGGGGATGGAGCCGTTCAGGTGGTAGCAAGCGGACCTGATACACAACAGGGAATCATGAGTGATTATTACTTTTCACTTATCACAAACGCGACTGAATCAATCTGGATTGCAAGTCCATACTTCGTACCTAATCAAGCGATTAAGGCAGCCATAAAACATGCGGCAATTAAGGGGATACAAGTTAGGGTCATGGTTCCGGCAGTAAATGATGGGTTTTTAACCCAATATGGAAGTCGCTCCTATTTCGGGGAGCTGCTACAATTCGGTGTAGAGGTATACTTGTATAAAAAGGGTTTTCTACATCAGAAACTTATTATCGTTGATGGTGATATGGCTTCCATAGGAACTGCAAATATGGATATGAGAAGTTTTCATCTGAATTTTGAAGTCAATGTCTTTCTTATGGGCAGCCATTCCATTGAAGATCTCATCATTCATTACAAAGAGGATATGATGGATAGTGACAAACTAGATCCTATCGGATATAACAAGCGTGGTTTACTGGAACGTTCAAAAGAATCATTTGCCAGATTGTTTTCGAATGTACTCTAATGGGAAAAAAAGCAGATTAATAGTATAGTTGAAATGTAAAGAAATTAATTGGCCATAAGGAGAATTAAAGAAAATATGAAATTGGTTTCCTGGAATGTGAATGGAATAAGGGCTTGTGTAAAAAAAGGATTTTTAGATTACTTTAAAGAAGTGGATGCAGATATTTTTTGCCTTCAAGAAACTAAGCTACAAGAAGGGCAGATTTCACTTGAGTTGGAAGGGTACCATCAATATTGGAATTATGCATTGAAAAAAGGATATTCCGGTACAGCCATTTTCACGAAGGAAAAACCGCTTTCCGTCAAATATGGCGTAGGGGAGCTGAACGAGGAGCCGGAAGGCAGGATCATAACACTGGAATTCGAGAAATTTTATATGGTGAATGTTTATACACCCAATGCAAAAAGGGATTTATCCAGGCTTAATTACCGTCTCGAATGGGAAGATGAAATGATAAATTATCTTAAGGAACTGGACTTGGTGAAGCCGGTTATCTTTTGTGGGGACCTTAATGTCGCACATTCTGAGCTGGATTTAAAAAACCCAAAAACCAATATTGGGAATTCCGGTTTCACTAATGAAGAGCGCGGAAAGATGACTGAATTACTTGATGCAGGTTTTATCGATACTTTTCGTCATTTTTATCCGGACCGGGAAGGTGCCTATAGTTGGTGGTCATATATGGCTAAAGTGAGAGAGCGGAATATTGGGTGGAGAATCGATTATTTCATTGTTTCAAAACGTTTGGCAGATTCCTTAAGAGAGGCTAACATTCACTGCGATGTCATGGGCAGCGATCATTGCCCGGTTGTCTTGGAAGCAAATCTCTAAATCGAATAAATCCTGTTAAATGGGGATACTAATGGTTATCCATATTCAACAGGAGGTTAGATTATGAACACATTTATCGTGGGCTTTCATCAGGAAGATAATGTAGACAGCATGCAAGTGCAAAAATTGACGTCGGCTGAGTTTGAAAAATCAACATCACGCGGTTTTCGCAGATTATTTGAACTGGATACAAATATCGGGTATTTCGTTTTTTTTGATGCTGAAGATGATGAGGGTGATTTATCTCATCTAGTTTTACAGTATGAAGAAGATAGTCAGGATCCAAGTGATTGTTATTCCTTTACTAAAAATGATTTTTATGAGTTCATGGCTCTTTATTTACAAGGGATGGATGAAGTGGAAGCGGAGAATGAAGAAGATGATGACAATGAAGAGTATGGACCAATCCACCATCTTGCCCATTTGATGTTTCATATTGTTGAAGAAGGAAAATCCGTAAAGCCATAATGGACGAGTTATGAAATGAAAGGTACTTGTGAGCTTTGTGACAGGGATGAGATAGAACTGACCATCCATCATTTAACACCTAGAGAATTAGGCGGCAGCCATTTACCCATTGCCTATCTCTGTAAATCTTGTCACAAACAGATTCACGCCCTGTATTCAAACCGAGAGCTGGCCTTCCGACTGAATACCGTGCTATTGCTGAAAGATGATGAAGCATTAAAAAAATACTTAAAGTGGATTAAAAAACAACCAGTAACGAGGGCTGTGAAGATTAGAAAATCAAAAACGAAATAATGCAAAAGCCCATCTTGAAAAGATGGGCTTTTGCATTTCATTCAGCTTGCTTTATTTTTCAACCGATCCAATAAAAATCCACCTTTAAAATAACGTGGTTCATATGAAATGATGAAAGCCTTAGGTTCAAACTTTTCAACGGTTGCTATCAATTCTTGTTCCCGATTGCGTTTTGTCAAAATTTCCATGCGATAACGGTTGCTATCCCTGCCCTCGCCCGTATAAAGAGTTACACCAAATCCGTTGTTCCTCAGTGTATCTACCAAATGTTCATTTTTGGTTTGAGTATTAACGGTTACATTAATAAAACCGATGGCAAGTTTCTGCTCAATTTTCGTACCAAAAATTATTCCGATTCCAAAACCGACTGCATATACAACCATGGCGAGTATGCTTTGGTCACCGCCAAATACTAGGGATAAACCAAAAACGTATATTAACATTTCCGCTATACCAAGTATCGAGGCAAGTATGGTAATATTTTTTACTAAGAAAATGGTTCGCAACGTGTAAATCGGAACATAAATAAGTTGTAATAGTAGAATCAGAAGTATTTCTTTCACTTGAGCACCTCACCAACATCTTCCAGTTAAATTAGACGTTTCAACTTGGGGATTGTTCATTCCATAAGTAACATCTTCCATAATCTAACCACAATATAATAGTGGAATTCAATGGGGAATATTATGTATTTTTTGTGTCATTTCCATCAACACAAAATTAAAATCCCATAAGATTTTTCAATATTCTTTTTTTGAATAATTTGGTATCATTATCCTTATTAATTCATATGGGGGAATGATGATGTTTGATTATGATGGTCGGATATTTAATGCTAAAGTCAATTCTGAAAATGGAGAAGTGTCAGGAAAGACTTCCTTCCACTATTCACAAGAAGGCTCAATTCTCACGGCAAGTTATCAGGGCGGAGAGATTGTTAAAGGGACTTTAATAGGGCTTGTCAATTTGGATGGAACTCTGGAATTCAGGTATAATCATATCAATGAAAAAGGGGAAATAAGAGGAGGCAGCTGTCTTTCCACCCCTGAAATGTTGCCCGATGGAAGGATACGCTTGCATGAAAAATGGAAATGGTCAGATCTCGAGCAGACTGAAGGACATTCCATCATTGAAGAAGTGAAGAAATAACAATTTACTTAGAGGGGTTTGAGGACAATTACTACTATTTGTTTAGTGCGGCATGGTCAAACAGATTGGAATGCACTAGGGAAACTGCAGGGGCAGACTGATATCCCTTTAAATGAACTCGGAAAGATACAGGCACGGCAATGTGGTGAATTTTTGTCAAAAGATGATTGGGATGTAATTATTTCAAGCCCTTTAAAAAGGGCAAGGGAAACGGCAGATATCATCTCGCATTATATTGAAGTCCTGGTTATTGAAAAAATGGAATTCATTGAAAAGGATTTTGGCGTTGCTGAAGGAATGACAGCAGCTGAAAGGGAGTCAGCATTCGTGAATAAAGAATATCCTGGTCAAGAAAATCAGGAATCTTTACGAAACAGGCTGATGAATGGACTCCAGGAAATTCAGAAGGAGTATCCTGAGGGGAAAGTCATACTTGTTGCACATGGAGCCGTCATTCATTTTATTTTACGTTTGATGTCAAACGAGTCAATCGTATCCAACGAAATGCGATTGTTCAATGCATGTTTGAGTACGATAAGATTTGAAGTCGACTCTTGGATAATTGATGATTTCAATCAAGTAAATCATTTATCTTAGTGCTATTAAGCTCGGTTATAGTTAAAAAGGATATGATTGATAGTAAGGTACTAATTATAGAAAGAAGGGAATCATGACTAATAAGACGGCATTGGTTTTAGGGGCTACAGGTTTAGTCGGCACCCAGTTGGTGAAAGAGCTAAGCAACAGCAAAATCTATAGTGGAATCCATTTACTGACAAGAAGCGAAATGAAAATAACGGATGCCAAGTGCATAGGCCATGTGGTGGATTTCAATAATTTATCCAAGTACTCCGATTTGTTCAAAGTCAGCGATGTTTTCATTTGTTTGGGTACTACGATCAAAAAGGCTAAATCGAAGGAAGCTTTTCGTAAAGTGGATTATGACTATGTTATCGAAGCAGCTAAAATGGCAAAGACAGCCAATGTTGAAAAATTACTCGTCATAACTGCAATGGGAGCGAATTCCAAATCAAAGTTTTTCTACAGTCGTGTTAAGGGCGATGTAGAAGGAACACTACAACACTTGGAATTGAATACTGTACATATATTCCGCCCTTCCTTATTACTTGGAGAACGCCAGGAATTCAGGGCAGGTGAAAAGATTTCTGGGCTGATAAGTACTTTTGCTAAATATGTCTTTGTGGGTCCTGTACGTCCATATCGTGCAATAAATGCAAACAAAGTAGCTGCTGCAATGTACGCTGCGGCCCAAACGACGGCAAAAGGATATCATTTTTATAATTCTGATGAAATTGAGAAACTTTCACAAAGTGAAACTATTTATCAGTGAACCGAGCCTCCAAAAGGCTCGGTTTTTTAATTTATTAGCAAATTTTGATCCCTGCTTTAAGGAAAAATAAACGGATGATCATTTGCTGCTGAAAAAAGGAATGGAGTGAAGGTGGAGAACCAGAGGACTTGGTAAAGCAAAAACTGTAGGGACCTGAAAAGTCAATCTATAGAAATCAATGATTCTTATCTCTTTTCATATGCAGCCAAAGATCATCCCGCAAGGTAGCAGAGCATGTGATAACATCTGTTTATGTATAATGTAGCGTTCATTCTCACTTTCACATGATCCTGGATTCAATCTGAATGTATATATTGCGATTAATAACCGAACTCCACCATTGATATCATGCCTTTAGTGGCTACCGATCATGTATTTTTGGTTTCACATTTTTAATTTTGATACCTTATCGTTATCTCTCTGTGATATTCGTCATACATTCTTCATCTATTTGTTCTTTGTTTAGATAATGGCTATGCTATTATTTAAAACATTGACATACAAATTAGTCGCATTCGTTGTAAAATACATTCCTTTTAATAGGCTAATATCATTCGATTAACATGCATTGCGTAATAAGAGGAAAGGGGGAACAATGTGAACACAGATCAAGCTTTCGACCTGTTAAAGGATGCAGGAGTAACAGAAAGTAGCAGTATACAAACTGTTAGACGCTGGCTTCGTGAAGGTAAGATTAAATATGAGGGAGGAAACAAGAATAGAAAAACTGGATACATTATGGATGGCACAGATCAAGCATTTGAAATGCTAAAAGATGCAGGAGTAACAGAAAGTAATAGTGTGCAAACTGTTAAACGCTGGCTTAGCGAAGGTAAGATTAAATACTCTGGAAACGGTAAGAGGAACAATGGTTACATAAGCGATGAATTAGCTCCAAAGCTGGCTATAAATGATATCATAGACCAAAATAAGGACGAAATCATACACCGATTAAAATTAAAAATACAAGCTCAAGATAAGCATATAGAAGGTATTGAAGAACTTCATGAAACTGCAAAAAGAATATTGATTCAGCAGAGGGATATGTTCAAAAAGGAAGTTGCCATTCTAAAGAATGAGAAAAGTGAATTACAAAATGAAACAAAGGATTTATTAAAAGAAAATATTGAATTACGTAATGAATTGATAAAATTAAAAGAAAACATCAGAAACAATTACAATATTGACTCCACTACACAATCAAATGATTATAGTGAAAAATTAGGGCTTTCTAAAACGGCGAGCAATAAAGAAGTATTAGCAGAATATAAAGGGTTATTAAAAATAACTCATCCGGACCATAATGGCAACGCGAAGGTATTTCATTACATTAAGACCGATTACGATAATTTTAGAAAAAGTACTAAGGGAAAATGAATAGTGTGCTCAGAAATTTTGAGATCAAAGAGACCAACCAGGGTAATATTGATCATTCTTTTTGTGTTTTCATCGTTTTTTAATGAACATGATCCTAATGAAATAGGTGCCTAATGAACAAAGGCACCTAAAATTGAGGCTTATAAAGGCTGCCGTTTACACATTATCAATCTGCAGACTACTTTTGTCTCCTCATCCATTGTGTTGCAACCCATTTTTCCCCGGTGATAACGGGTGCTCCACCGTGTAGAGTCAGTTCGTTTAGATTTTTGTCGTTATAGAAGTATTCGAAATACACAGCCATTCCCTTTCGTGGGGATACTGAAAAATTCAGTTTAGGAAAAAAAGTTTCCCCTCCATGCTCCACATTATTTAAGTACATGATGATTGTGCTAATTCTATTATTTTTTGCTGCTATACTTGAGGATGTAAAAAAATCAAAATGAGCTTTATACTCTTGCCCAGGTGTATATTTAAGAACTTGAATACCATCTCCATGTTCAATGGGTATATTCATGATGGTTGAAATCCTTTTTTCAATTTTGGTAATGATATCATATTCATTTTCTTGAAAAAACATACTACTGCTCGTTCTTATCTCATTTACTTCGTGCTTAGCTCCAATTTTGGAACGATTCATTCTGTCTTTTGACAATTCAATAAGCCCGTCACACTCTTCGTCACTCAAAACATTTCCTAATATTACAATTAGTGGTTCATCTAATCTAGCAATAACATTAATTTCTCGATCATCTGTTTTGATTTTATTTCCAATATGATTAAAGATAGTTTGTTCTTTACTTATTTTATTTTCCACTGTCAACTTTCATCGACTCCCAACAGAAAGAATTTTCCGAACAATTAGTTTGAATTGCTCCTGTAAGCGTTTTACAATGTTAATTATACCATGAGCCTTGTTATATAACTGTTTCTTAATTCTTGCTAACAGTCCGATTATGAGATGGACCAGTTAAAATTACTGGTGAACTGGACCTTGACAATAGCATGCTCTAATCTTTTACATAAAATATAGTAAGCTCACAATATGCCACAAGTCTCTTAGTATAGATATTCATGTGTGCATTTTTTCAAAAATCCTTACGTGAATTTATTTCCTTCTGTTCAATAAAGATGAAATGACGCTTACTTACACATATTTTTGTGCAAGTTTTATCATTCTTCTTCATTTATAGAAGGACTTTTCAAAAAAATGCTTCCTTTCGTAATGAACTGTTCGAAATTGGATTTTTTTTATTACATCTACTTTTTTAATCCCTTCAGTAACACATAGATTTAAATTCCTTCACTTCCTTAACATTTCCTCATACATTACTTTTTTCTTTTTCTCTAAGTTTCTTGTAAAGTGCAAAACAAGAATATCTCGTTAAAGCGGTGGATGTATTGAAAATTGCACAAGAGACTTCCGCTATTACACTCGGGCAAATCTATATTAATTTGGAATATCTTGTGGGTAACTTCATTCCAATATTTAGGTCTGGAGGTATCTTATCAGAAAAATTGATAAGGCAAATTCTTTTTGTGCTTAAAGAAATGAAACGTTTAAAGTTTACCAGATTGGCTATCGATTTGCGCCACATTATAACTAAAGATGAGGAATTAAAAGTGATTGATCATTATAGCTCCTATATAAGAATTCGAAACAGGCAAGAGTTGATATTCAAAGGTTTAAAAAAGTTGGGTCTATTTCCATTATTTTTGGAAGAGTTAAAAGAAATGGATTTCGATTCTATATGGAATGGAAAGATTTATAGATAAAAAAAGTAACTCCTTTAAAGCTAATAAGGAGTTACTTTTTTCTAGGGGAAAAACCAATGTTATTTTGGGTTGCTATGATGCTGGATGATACGATTAACGATATCTGGCAATTTAATTTTCTGGTCTAAAAGAAAATTGTAGAGAGCATCTCTATCCTTCTTACTCACATTCCACTCTTTTGGGATGGAATCAATTACTTGATAAATCGATTTGTTCGGCAATTTCACTACCTTTTCTATAAACGATGTAAGCTCTGTGTGATCATCGAGAAGGGAGAAGGCCCATTTATAAAAAGGCCAATGGTAGTTATATACCGGTGTTTCACTTAGCGTTTGAGCTGACCATTTGTAACGTCCAGGAAAAACTCTGCCATGATCAATCATATGGACATAATAGCCACCATCACTTAGATTTTCCAATATGACATTCATCGTACCTCGATCAGAGTTATTTACCCATTGGTCGAATACCGTTATACCGGCTAGCATATCTCGGTTTTTAACATCCGACTTAGTGGGAAGATTCTGTCTAACATTTTCGAAAACTGTACTGTTTTTAATATAAACACAGCCATATTGGTATCCAGAACTATAATTGTATATAGTGGATTGTAATTCAGGAGTTTTCTTGATAAATTCTTCCGGTATATATACAAGATCAAATGGGATAACGGGAAGTGAAAGGAGCTCTGCCAATTTGCCGATCAGGTATTCATTGACCACTTCTTTTTCTCTTTCTTTCTTAATATCGAACCACTTCACGACATATTCTTTACCATCGCTGAAAAGAATGACATGTGCGGTTCCGCCCCTTAATGTTTGTACATATCGAACAGGATATTTTGTCATATCACTTTGTCTCCTTTAAAGATATTTGTCTAGCTTTTACCTTGTCTTTTTTATGACCATATTGCTCTTGCATTGTTCGATCAAATTGGTCATAAGATTTGGTATATGACCTTTTGTTCTAAAAGAAATTGGTACAGCGCTTCACTTTACTCTTTTGGGAACCCGCCCTTAACAGGGAAGATTTGCAGTTAATTCGTATGGAAGGGGCACAATCTTTTCTGCAAATGATGTAAAAGCCTCTCCATTTAGCATAGTGAATCCCCATCGGTTTCTTTCTGGTAAGGGATATCATATTTCAGATTCTGGGTAAGCGTTATATTAGACTAATGACATCCACTCAAATATGTTCCATGATCAATCAAATGGACAAAATTCTAACTGAATTTTGTATTTTTTTGGAATGTGATTCAGGAGTGCTTTTTAAGAATTACTAGTCCGAGGGGGATAAAAGGAGAAAGGAACATCGCTGATTTACTGACAACATAATCATTTACTTTGACTATGTCAATTAACTCCGTTATTTTTTTCCATTAAGCTGTATAGCCTTTGTTGTTCGATGATTTGTTTTTTTAAATCAAAATTTTCATCAATAACCTGTCTTGCACTTCTGGTATATCTCTTCCATACTCTTGGATGATTCAGGAAATATTTTATACCTTGAGCCAGTTTTATATCATCTTTCTCAGGAACAAGGTATCCTGTTTTTTTATGCTCAATCAATTCCGGGATCCCTCCATGAAAGGTGGAGATGACTGGTAAACCGCTTGCCATGGCTTCTTTTAATGCATTTGGGATTCCTTCTACATCGCCATCTTCGCCTGTTTCACTGGCAAGGCAAAAGAGATGGGAATCTCTTAATTCCTTAGAAATTTGATTGGAATCCATTGGCCCCCTAAGAAAAACTTGTTCGTTTAATTGATTTTCATCAATGAAAACTCTTAGCTTCTCTTCATCTTTGCCTGTCCCAATGATGTGCAGTGTCGTTCTTGGGTATTCTTGATGAATCCGTTGAAAAGCCTTCAAAAGCGTAAAAAATCCTTTTTTCTCGACAAGCCTGGCCACAGACAAGATTCGGATTTCACCTTCTTCAGGTAGGGAACGTTGGACATACGGGTATAATTCTAAATCCAGACCGCCATATAATACATGTATTTTATCTTCTTTAAATCCTAATTTTTTTAGTTCATCTGCAAGAAAATGGCAAACGGCAAAGCAGCCGGCTCCCTGTTTTACTAAATTTTGATATCGGAGGACATTTTTGCGAAATCTCTTATATGTTTGAGTGGATGAATCACGTCCCCGAAAATGCACAATCAAAGGAATATCATACTCTATAGCTGTTGGTAATATATCAGTGGAATGTTTCCCTTGGTGAGCGTGAATCGCCACGACATTTTGCTCCTTAAGGAAGGTTCCAAGGTCTGGGATTTCGTTTAAATTAAAATAATGTTCAAACTGATATTGAACATTGTCGCTATTTGGGTAAGGTCCTATTACAATAGGCCGATATTGATCCAACATGATGATCTGATTGTACATGAATCCTTGATTTATTTTAATAGGTTCTCTAATGTAAAAAGCGATGGTCTTCATTACTTCAATCTCTTCCTTCCCTTTGAAATCAAGTTTTCGATAAAACTTTGAAATATTTGTCGATCTCGTTCAGTTAATTCTTTCGGAAAGGCGGACCATTTAAAAAATTGAACCTTTTGTATTTCCATATCATCAGGTTTTAAATCTCCGCTGAGTATGTCTTCGGTCACGTAAGCAATGTTGACTGAATAGTATTGATCACCATTAGGCAGTTTCGTAAAATAGTCCTTCCCAGAAAAGACACCAATTAATTGAAGGTTACCGATGTTAATTCCCGTTTCCTCCAAAATTTCACGTCTGCATGCCTCTTCCGCAGATTCTCCTAATTCGATAAAGCCGCCCGGCAATTTCCATATTTCATCAGATTGTACCATCAGAAAACGGCTGTTTTGATCGATAACCAAAACGGTAACCCCAGTAAGTATCAAAGCTCTGGTTCCAACGAGAGCCCGTAAATCTTCAATGTATCCCATCTCAAGTCCCCTTTCTGATCATTGATCATTTTCCTTCTGGTTATTCTTCTTTTTTATTAAATGCAAAATGGAAAGGACTTGAAACGGACAAGTACATATATTTGTATGTTTTTTGTGAAGTTTTTAATTGTACGTATATGAGCATAAGACACTGAAGAAATGCTGGGAAAAGCTTTCCTTTAGGACCTTTTCATCATTAAGAAGCCTGTAAAAGAGGGGATGACTTAATTTTGTGATAAAGTGTGTTATTAACCTAAAGCAACTAATCGATGATTTCATATTATAGGTAATGGTTATTAAAAAGAAGAAAAGAGGTGCAAGAGTAGATGGAGGATTTTAAATCAATAAAGGTTGAGAGAATAGAAAAGAACGGTAAAAAGGGACTTATTATTCATAATCCAACCAAATTTAAACTAATTGGGGAAGGAAGTCAAGGTGCAGTTTTTCAGCTTGATGAAGATCTTTGCGTAAAAATATATGTCAATCCTAATGCAGCAACTAAAGAGGGGAAAGCACTTGAAGCAGCGAAGGAAACCCATATTGTTCCGAGGTTATATGAAGTCGGACCAAACTATGTAATTATGGAGTATTTAAAAGGTCCCAATCTAAAAGATTATTTGAAAGGAAAGCAGGATATTCCCGAAACGTTTACAGAACAAATCATAATGATTCGAAAGGAACTAAAGAGAGTTGGATTTAGTAGAATCAAGACCTCAATCGGACATTTTGTTGTAACAAAGGGAAATGTGCTGAAAGCAATCGATCATTCAGATGGCCTCACAATGAATGACCCATATAATCCGAAGATGTTTCGTGATCTAAAGAAATTGGGGTTATTGGATTCATTCCTGGAACAAGCAAAGAAAATCGATCCTGAATCATATGAAGACTGGCAGAAAAATATCGATTTCAATGCGATATAGGAAACCTACCCGATAGGATGACAATATGGGAAAATGGCTTCAGCAAATGCTCGAACCGGTGCAAGTATGGTATACGAAAAAAATTTCATGATGAATGCATCACAAAACCAATTATGTTGTACAGGCAGGAAAAGCTAAAGGAATAAAGTCGATTCTTTCACGTAATGGAGTTCGACTTATTAGGATGGAATTCTCTTAGACTATGAAATTTGCGAAATGCGCAGTATGCCTTGTTACTCCCATTCGTAATGTACACGTTCGGAAATATCCTTAGCGGCTTTGTAAAACCAATAGCCTATTGTTTTTCGAAAGGCATGGTTGCCGACATGTTCCGCGCCAACGAACTCTACAGTCTAATTTAGCTGATGATAGGCCTGAGCAGGATAAAATGGGATGTCGCTTTCTTATATGGGAATAAGTTAGGAGTAATACGTTTTTTATAAAGTCATAGAACTCCAGGAAGCAATTCGCGATATTCATGTCGCGAATTTTTTCCGTTTTGCCTTCATTGTCACGAAGATAATTATATTTTTACAAACGGATAACGATTTTTTCTTTTATAAAGTGGTTTTTTTGCAAGGTGGAATAAGTTTAACGGCCATACATGACAAACGCTCAGTGATTAAAAGGTGTGTTGAATACTGCTTTATCAATTTTAGATCTCTGTCAAGAAGAATAACAAAGTACTCATGTATGGATTCCTAAATAAAAAGAGAGGTCATTTTTTCCCAAATAGCTCTAATATTGCACCAACCGTTTCCCCATTGCTCCTAAGACTGTACCGCTCTTTTGGCTTCCATTACTCTTGAAGAATTGGACCTCGCTTCCAGCAACAATGCTGAGCGAAAGAAGCTTTAATTTGAAGGACACAACAACTAGTGACTTCTTTGATTACGGTGGATCAATTTTTGCCCTTCATTGACTAGGAGATAGTTAATAAAATGCATAAACTATAACCATTCCAACATATTTCGTACTCTTAGTTATCATGCCTGAACACAATTTAATTAAGAATGTAGGGGGGAATTAATCTATCCCCTTTTTATTGTTTTATCAAATAGTAGATTAAGAATTAAATTGTAAAAATTCCCCCCTTAAAAATCGTGAATACAGTCCATCATATATTTTTGATGAAAAGGGGACTAAAAGGTATAAAACCATATTAATTAGTCTCTTAAAACGGGACTTGCGATACCCATTATATTAATCAAAGAAATTGTTGCCCTCATTTCTGACGGCTGGAGTTTTTCAAAGAAAGAAAAAAGGAAATCGTCAAAGCCGCAAAAAGCTCACACGTTGGTTTATTCAAACTTTTTATCGACCATTACACCAAAGCCATGGTAACTCCATTGAATAAAAAGTGTAAATGGAGTTTTTAATTTGGCACCAACCGGCTGGTTGCGGTGCTCGGCTACAGCCAGTATGGGATGCTTGCATGTATAGCCTACTGGTCCTCGTTAAATAAAAATGGACTAATTGGGCTACTAACTAGACCGGAAGTTGTCCTAATGCATATAAAGGATTAATGAATGACAAAGGAGGCAGCTTATGAAAATCCGAAAGGCCATTATTCCGGCCGCAGGCCTTGGAACCCGATTTTTGCCTGCAACAAAAGCTCAGGCTAAGGAAATGCTGCCGATTGTTGATAAACCAACGATTCAATATATTGTTGAAGAAGCAGTAGCTTCGGGTATAGAGGAAATTATTATCATAATCGGTAGAGGCAAAAGGTCAATAGAAGATCATTTTGATAAATCTTATGAGCTGGAAGATGCACTTTTAAGAAAAAATCAGCTAGATATTTTAGAGGAAGTTCAGAAAATATCAAGTTTGGCAAATATCTATTTTGTCCGCCAAAAGGAACCGATGGGGTTAGGGCACGCAATTCTCTGTGCTGAAAGCTTCATTGGAAATGAACCTTTTGCTGTTTTGTTAGGAGATGACATCGTTATGTCTAATACACCCTGTCTGAAACAAATCATCAGTGTTTTTGAGTATTGCAACAGTTCCGTCGTAGCTGTTCAGAATGTACCGGAAAAGGATGTCAGTAAATATGGAATTATTAAGCCAAAAGGGACAATGGTTGAGCCTAACCTTTTTCATATCGATTCCATGGTGGAAAAACCGAAAAGGGAAGAGGCTCCTTCCACATATGCGATAATGGGGCGTTATGTTTTTAGACCTGAGATTTTTGAAACGCTATCAAAGCTTCCGATTGGACATGGTAATGAATTACAACTTACTGATGCCATAAATGAGCTAAATAGGCAGCAGGCCGTATTAGCATATAACTTTGAGGGAAACCGATATGATATCGGTGATAAAGTTGGATTCATTAAAGCAACAATCGACTTTGCTTTATGCAGGGATGATATAAGAGATGAAGTACTTTCTTATTTAAGGGATGTAAATAAGAAAGAAAATCTGCAGATTATAAAGAGAGAGCTTGAATAATATGAAAATAGCCGTTTTGGGTACAGGTTATGTCGGGCTTTCCACAGGTGTTTGTTTGTCCGAAATAGGGCATAGTGTCATTTGTATCGATACAGATGAACAGAAAATTAAAAGTTTACGTCAAGGAATTTCTCCAATATATGAACCGGGCATTGAGAGTTTGCTTTCTCAAAATGCCGCAGCGGGCAGACTGCTGTTTACAACATCTCATCGAGAGGCGCTAAATGGTGCCGAGATCATCATCATTGCCGTAGGTACACCGCAAATGGAGGATGGGGGAGCAGATTTATCGTATATTGTGCAAGCTGCGAAGGATATTGCCGCGAACCTAGTGCAGAGTTCAGTAGTCGTTATAAAGAGTACTGTGCCAGTTGGTACGAATGATTTTATTAAAAAAATTATGGAAGAACGCTGTAACGAAAGGGTCACCTTTCATATGGTTTCAAATCCTGAATTTTTAAGACAAGGATCGGCCGTTATGGATACGATGAAGGCAGATAGGATCATCATCGGTTCTGAAAATGATGAGGCGGCTAAGAAAGTCCAAGAAATGTATCGTCCGTTAAATGTACCATTTATACTAACCAGTATTAGAAGTGCTGAAATGATTAAGTATGCTTCTAATGCCTTTTTGGCGACTAAGATTAGCTTTATCAATGAAGTTGCCAATTTATGCGGAGTAGTAGGTGCAGATGTTAAAGATGTAGCAAAGGGGATGGGAAAAGATAAAAGGATTGGAGAAGCTTTTTTACAGCCCGGTATTGGTTATGGTGGATCTTGTTTTCCAAAGGATGTTAAAGCGTTGCTTCATACTGCCAAGTTAAATGGAGTACATTTTTCCCTATTAAAAGAAACAGTAGCGATTAATGATTTTCAGCAGGAACTCCTTGTAACGAAAGCGATAAATCGCTTTGGGGATTTAAAAGGGAAAAAAGTTGCAATGCTCGGTCTTGCTTTCAAGCCAGAGACAGACGATATGAGAGAAGCTCCATCCATCAAAATTGCACGTTCTTTAACCAAACTTGGAGCAGAAGTGGTAGCTTATGATCCGGTGGCTATAGATAATGCGAAGAAGATATTAGGGGATACAATTAGATTTGCCAGCTCAGTGCGCGAAGCGACAGCGGGTGCGGATGCTGTATTTATTGTTACCGAATGGAATGAATTTAGACATTTAGATGTGGAGACATTGATGAATAGAATGAAACAACCGATTGTTTTTGATGGCAGAAATTGTCTTGAAGAAAATCGAATCAGAGCGTGCAAGAAAATTGAATATTATCCAGTAGGAAGACCAGCAATTGTTATTGATATGACATAAAGCGAAAACACTTTCTAACACTTCATTAATCCGAACATGATTCTTTAAAGACATATGTTCGGTTCATATTGGCAATGCAGCACCTTTGATAGTCCTAGGGTGCTTTTTTATATTTCTTTAATTGGATGAAATATCTTCATCGATCCATTGTTTGCACAAATAATCTTGTGTCACGGCCCTTACTTCAATCCATTCTTTGTATTAGGCTCTCCGCCATTTAGCTTTACTTTATGTTATTAGTCCATGCGTACCTAAAGAGTCCTGCATAATATACTTGAAAAGGTCCAGGAAATTTGCTTACTATGCATGAAAGGAGATCATTTATTTGCACACAGTTATGCATTTGAATTTAAGAGTCGACCCGACCCAATATATCTCACAGATTCGAGAAGTTCCTGATTATGATTATATCCACATGGTACGACAACCTAAGTATATGACAGATCTTTCCCTTTTGAATGAGAAAGTTCATTATCTCAATGAAATTTTCTCACCGAAAGAATATGTGAAAAGTAATAATATCTCCCTCCTACATGCCCACCATGGTCAATTAGGGATGTTATTACTTCCTTTTAAAGAGGAAACAAACCTTCCGTTGGTAACAAGTATAAGAGGCAGGGATGCAACCCTGGCTAATCAGCCCATTGGATATCTAGATAACATGAAAAAGCTATTTGATCGAGGTGAGCGTTTTTTTCCAGTTTGTCAGTATTTAGCAGATAGGCTAATTGCTTGGGGTTGTCCTTCAGAAAAAATCAAAGTGCTCTATGGGGGCGTAGACCTTAACGAATTCAAATACCGGACTCCGCACAAAGGGGGCTCTCAAAACATTTTATCCATCGGTAGGTTGGTGGAAAAAAAAGGACATCATATCTTAATGCAAGCATTTCAAAAAATCAGAGGTGAATTTCCAAATGCAACCCTGACGATTATCGGAAGGGGGGAGCTTGAAGAATATCTCATGTCACTGGCAAATCAACTTAATTTAGGAGACTCTTTTCGTTTATTGAATCATCTCCCTAAAGATCAAGTACGAGAACAATTGACCAATGCGGATATATTTTGCGCCGCGAGCTTAGAATCTGCCGATGGCGATGTTGAAGGAATACCTAATACATTAAAAGAAGCTATGGCGATTGGAGTACCAGTGATTTCGACCAATCATGCCGGCATCCCTGAATTGATAACCAATAACAAAGAGGGGGTTTTAGTACAAGAAAACAATGTGGATGAACTGGCAGATGCTCTTGAATTCATGCTAACTAACAGAGAGATGTGGGAAACATATACAATGGCGGCTCGTCAAAAAGTCGAACAAAACTTTAACCTCACCCATCAGCTTCGACAACAAGCTGAATTTTATGATGAACTTGTAGCCCCTTATAAAGTAAGGAAACAATATGCAGTAACACCTCGCCGAATTGATAAAAAACCCCTTAAGGGAACCCCACAGCCTCAACAGCAAGGTAATGATGGCGAAACAATTGCGTCTAGAAAAAAAGTCGATTTAGCCAAAAAAGCCCTTATTTATATGCAACAGCTACAGAAGTTTCCTGAACTTCAAGAACTTCAAGAACTTCCACAGCTACAGCAGCTACAACAGTTTCAAAAGCTACAACGGCAGACTAAAGATAAAGTCAAAGATGAACTTGTAGCATCTAATAAAAAGGACAAAAAAGCGAAAATTCAACTGAAGGCTAAAGGTAATGATGAAAAAAGAGCATCTCGTAAAAATGCAAAAAAGGCTCAAAAAGTCGAAAAGGTCAAAAAAGCCCTGAATAAAATTCAAAATTTTCAACATATGGCCCAAGGTGAGCAGTTAGGAGGAGAACATGGAGGATTATAAAACGATTACTGTAACCAAGGGTGAAAAATCTTTGGAAATTCACAATCCGACTACCTATACGCTGATTGGAATGGGAGCTCAAGGTGCAGTATTTAAACTTTCAGAAGATAAATGTGTGAAAATCTATTCAGACCCCGTACAAGCGGAAATGGAGGAAGAAGCTCTTAAAGCTGGAAAGCACCTCCCCTTTATGCCAATGGTGTATGAAACAGGTCCAAATTATATAGTCATGGAATATTTTAATGCACCAACCTTAAAAGAGTATCTGAGAAATTGTACGTATATCCCTGATTCTATAGTAAAGAAACTTCTCTATATATTAAAAGAACTAAAACAAGCAAATTTCACAATGTTAGATGCCCCCCTACGTCATATTTTTGTCGTTGGCAATGAGGAACTTAAGGTGATTGACCATGTAAATTCCTTTAAAAGGATGCACCCTGTGCCTTTAAAATTATTAAGAGATTTAAATATTATCCTTTTAAAGGAATCGTTCTTAGCCCAAGTGAAAAAGCTTGAACCGGACACCTTCAATGAGTGGAAGGATTATTTCAATCAAAATAATTTGGACTTTAGAAACATTCCCGTCCTCTCAGGCGGGTCAGGTAATGGAGTGAAAGTGGATAGCGCTATAACACAAACACTTATTGGAAAAGGGCATCAAGGTGCTGTTTATCGTGTGTCTGAAAACACATGCGTTAAACTTTACGGGAAAACTGAACATGCAGATCAGGAAAAAATGGTTCTTTTATCAAGTCAAGACTTGCCTTTTATACCGAAAGTCTTTGAAACAGGACCCAATTATATTTTAATGGAATATCTATTAGGACCAGATTTAAATACGTTTCTAAAAAAACAAACTGTACTTTCTGAGGACATAACAAGACGATTACTCTATATATTAAAAACAATGGAAAGTTCAGGTTTCAAACAAATTGATGCTCCATTACGGCATATTATCATAACCAAGAATGGTTTTAAATTAGTCGACCATGTGTACTCGTTTTCGCGTGAACAAAAAAGGCCTCTCGAGTTATTTAAAGACCTTCGAGAAAGAAATTTTTTAGATGCTTTTTTGGAACAAGTGAAGGCGATAGATCCTGATACGTATGCTGAATGGACAAAAACACCAATCCCATTAACCGAAAATGATAATACGCTTGTATAGTCATGGTAATGTAACTGGAACCTAAAAGGGTATTACGCCTATTTTGTTGAGGTTTTAGTTATCACAAAAAGGAGCATTTTAATAAATTCATGATGATTTTCATTTAATGGTTTTTCATTCGTGAATTACGAATAAAACGTAGGTATCTTCATAATGAAGATGTTGAGTTTGCTTCCTCTTAATATCCGTCATAATGAACTTTGTTCTGTTGCTGTAAAGGGTCGAAAGTATAAATATATAATTAATGCTTACACAGTGTTCCGAAAAGGTATCAAAATCCTAATGTAATAGAAAGGATTGGAATTATTGTTATGAACATTTTAGTAACAGGGGCTGCAGGATTCATTGGTTTCCATTTAACAAAACGTTTATTAAGCCTAGATTTCAAAGTTATAGGAGTAGACAATATTAATGATTATTATGATGTTATTTTAAAAAACAATCGACTCAAGATATTAAAAGATAACCCTGATTTTGAATTTCACAATTTGGATTTGGCCAATAAAGAAAAATTAAATCAATTATTTAAAGACAGGACCATTGATATAGTCATCAACTTAGCAGCACAAGCGGGAGTACGTTATAGCATAGAACACCCGGATTCTTATGTTAAGTCCAACCTGGTTGGATTTGTAAATATCTTAGAGGTCTGTCGACATAATAATGTGAAGCACTTGATTTATGCATCATCCAGTTCTGTATATGGTGCAAATACAAAAATCCCCTTCTCAACCAAAGACCCAGTGGATCATCCAGTAAGTTTATATGCTGCCACTAAAAAGTCGAATGAATTAATGGCTCATACTTATAGTCATTTATATAATATTCCAACCACAGGACTCCGTTTCTTTACGGTGTATGGTCCATGGGGGAGGCCAGATATGGCTTATTATTCTTTTACTAAAAATATTATTGAAGAGAAAACAATAAAGGTTTTTAATAATGGAGATATGAGAAGAGACTTTACTTATATCGATGATATTGTTGAAGGAATAATCCGGCTACTTGATAAGCCACCGGTTTATAATATTGGATGGGATCGAGCTTACCCTGACCCAAGTTCAAGTTATGCCCCATACAAAGTTTATAATATTGGTAACAATAAGCCGATAAAATTAATGGATTTCATTACCACATTAGAGAAACTAATTGGAAAAAAGGCAAAAATAGAATTCTTACCGATGCAACCGGGAGATGTTAAGGAGACATATGCAGATATTGCCGATTTGCATGCTGATGTGGGGTTCTATCCTTCAACAACAATAGAAGAAGGTTTAACTCATTTTGTGAATTGGTACAAAAATTATAATAAATAAGAAAAAAGAAGCAGTGAATTTTAATAAGTGAGATTTTAGTGGATAAAAAATAATAATGGAATTTCTGTTTCAGACAGAAAGGTATAAAAAATTTCAAACACCTCAACTTGAAAGAATAACAAAGATAAGGTAATGGTGTCAGGCCTTGAGAAGAAATAATTCGGAATAGGTCAAGTTTTAAAATTGTGAAAACCATCAAACGATCCGCCTTCAAATATAGCTTCAATGACACCATTTATTTTTTCTTGTTTTTTTAATCCTTGAGTTGGTATGGAAGGCCAATTAACGAATGCCATTAATAAAATGCTGAAAATTAAAAAATGTCCATGTGAAAACGATGAATGAAGACAGATTCGGTTTAAGTAGATTTAAAGTATGCATGGCAATACAGTTCAATATAAATAAAAATATATTGTGTAAAAATCCAAAATCTAATAATAAATAGAAGGGTAAATTATATGCATGCAAAAAGATTAATTGAAAATTTGTAAGTTAATAAAAGGAGAAAGTAATTTGAACCCTGAAAATATGAAAACATCATTGGCAATTCTTAAGAAGCATTTAGATTTTCTCATGAAGTCCTTTACATGTCATTCTACAAAAAGTCCTCTATTCAAATTAAATCCTCTGTTTAAAAACAATTTTATAGTTTGTTCTGAAGACCTACCATACAAAGACATTTCTAAAGCTGATTCCATTTTCACTCATGAATATCACAAGCAAGTGAAACAAATTGGAGAACAAGGAAAGATAAAAAAAATAGGTAATTATCAAGAACTATTAGTTTTAGCAGAACGCGAGAAGAGAAATATGAATTTCTTGTTAAAGGGACTGAGGCATGATGAAAACCATTGCTTATTATGTAAGTGAAAACATTAAAACACACCAACGTTTTATATATAATCAAATCGTAAAGATAAGTAGCTATCGCTCAATCGTAATCGGCCCATTCGATGATACCAACCATACAGAATTCCCCTTTAAAAACTACTATAATTTAAACAAGATTAAAGATCTAGAAAAATTCTTCAAAGAACAGGAAATCATAGCCATTCATGCTCATCACGGAAAACATGGACAAGAAATTTTGCCTGTTTGTGAAAAATATAATATCCCATTAATCGTTAGCATTAGAGGGCGCGATGGTTCTGACAGACCAGAAATTTTCAAGAAAAATGCCCAGCGATATTCATCATTAATTAAACATGGTGCACACTTTTTCCCTGTTTGTCAATATCTTGCACAAGGATTAAGAAGTTTAGGAATTCCGGACGATAAAATTCATGTGTTATATGGAGGTATCGAATTGGATCTTTTCGCCTATTCTACCCCCAAACCACCTAAAGAAGGCGAAATAAGAGTTTTGTCTGTAGGTAGACTTGTAGACAAAAAAGGATATATCACTCTTTTAAAAGCATTTAAACGGATTTATACACAATATCCAAATGCTAGACTGCATATTATCGGAGCAGGTGAAGATGAGAATAAAATTAAATCGGTCATTACAGAATTTAACCTTAAAGATGCTGTGATTATTAGAGGAGCTATGAATTCAAAACAAGTTTCGAACGAATTGAAAAAAGCTCATATCTTTTGCCTTGCAAGTCAGACTGCTAAAAATGGTGATATTGAAGGCATTCCTAATGCCTTAAAAGAAGCAATGGCTAGCGGGTTACCTGTCGTTTCTACTCAACATGCGGGTATCCCTGAATTAATTGAACACCAGAAAACAGGATACCTGGCTCCAGAAAAAAATGATATTGAATTAGCGAAAGGCATACAATTCTTTTTAGAACATCCAGAGGTTTGGAACGACTATACGGAAAGAGCACGGAAAGTTATTGAAGAAAAATTTGATATCAATAAACAAATTATGGAGCAACAAAGATTATATTCACTCGTTAATTCAACGGAAAAGAACACGGAAAAGGAAACGGAAAAGGAAAAGGAAAAGAACACGGAAAAGGAAACGGAAACGGAAAAGAACACAGAAAAGGAAAC